>CAYHHR010000007.1:0-6472 GCA_964356495.1 uncultured Gammaproteobacteria bacterium
GAGAAAGGTGAAAAGTGTATGGAGGTTTTGGTTCTAGATCAAAGCTACTATACTCCTTGTAAAGCGATTTACGAGTGTGCTAAACCCTACCTGATGCAAGAGCAGCGTTTCCGCCTCATCGGCGGATTCGAAAAGTTCGCTCGCTGGAAACTGTTGGTAACAGCAGTTCAAGATAAATGATCGTCAGACCACAAATCTATGCACTAATCAACACAAATTTGTGATAATTCGTGCAAACATTAGTGGTCCACAAAATTCGGCTTATAACTATAAACAAAAAAATCCTTCCCGTTCGCGGGAGGGATTTTTTGTATTGGACTATTTAATGCTATTCTGCACTTTTCCTTTCGTGAACGCGATGACATTTTCTACGGTGACGTCGATTATTCGCTGGAGCGCTTCAGTGCTGTTGAAGGCGTTGTGCGGAGTGACGATCGCGTTTGGATGGTCGATAATAATTTCATTCAGCACGGTAGTTTTGAGTTTGCATTTATCTCCGCAGTTGACTACTTGTTCATGGTTTTGGATTAAATTTTCATCCTCGAGAACATCCAGCCCAGCTCCGGCCAACTGATTATTTTCCAGTGCCATGGCCAAAGCTTCCGGTTCGATGAGAGCGCCGCGCGCGGTGTTGATCAGGAACGAACCCTTCTTCATCAGTTTAATATTGTCTTTATTTATGAGATGGAAAGTGGTCGGCAGAAGCGGCGTGTGCAGACTGATGATGTCGCTTTTTTTGAGCAAAGTATTCAGTGGGACGTATTTTACTTTGAATTTTTTTATCAGATCTTTGTTTGGAAATTTATCATAGGCGATAATGTTTACATCAAAACCGAAAACCATTTTGATGAAATGCGCGCCGATGTGGCCCGTGCCGATAACGCCGACCGTTTTCCCTTGCAAATCTACTCCGCGCAACCCGTGGAAATCATAAACACCTTCCTTGGTTTTTTTTACCGATTGGAAAAGCTTGCGAGTAAGGCCGAGGAGCAATGACATCGCGTGTTCCGCCACGGTATTTTCTCCGTAGGTCGGTACATTTTCCACGACAATGCCGCGCTTCACGCATTCCTTCAGATCAATATGATCAAAGCCGGTCGAAAGCGTGGCGACGAGTTTAAGATTCGGCATTTTGTCGAGCACCGCTCTATTTACCGGCGACTCCAGAAAGGTTGCCAAGATTTCAGTGTCGGGGTCGGCGTTTTCAGGCAGAAGTTTTTCGCTGAATATTTTACATTCGAATTTTTTTCCCGCAGACCGGGATCCCGCTTTGCGGGACATTTTTTCCGCGACGTATAGTTTCATTTCCGGCCAGATTCCGTAAAAAGTAATGACGGGTTTTTTACTAGGCATATAATTTTATACCTGAATCACGACCGGGAGGATCATTGGCCGTTTCTCGGTTTTGGTGAATAAAAATTGACCGACGTAATCGCGAATTTTATTCCTGATGTAGTTGGTGTCGGCCCAGGACAGCGGATCGGATTCGATGACAAGTTTTTTAACGCGATGGCGCAGATCTTCGATCAGCTCCTTGTGGGATTTCAGGAACACGAAGCCGCTGGAAATGATATCTGGATTTTGAATAAGTTTGCCAGTCTTGCTATCGATGGTAGCGATCACCACGACCATGCCGTCCTCAGCGAGCACTTGGCGGTCGCGCAGGACGACGTTGGTTTCATCGCTGACGCCGAGGCCGTCGACGAAGACGTAGTCAGAAGGAATTTTCATTTTGGTAAGCGTACCGACGCCGTTTTCGAATTCCATCACTTGGCCATTGTCAGCAATGAAAACATTTTCTTTCGGGAAACCCATGCTGGTGGCAATGCGGCCGTTGTAGCGCAGGAGGAAGTGGTTGCCGTGGATTGGCACGAAATATTTTGGATTCATGAGACGGAGCATCAGTTTGACGTCTTCTGCCTTCGCGTGTCCGCCGGCGTGCACATCCATCATTTCATAATGGATAACCTCCGCGCCTTTTCGGAACAGTGTATCTTTGAGGCGCTGGACCGTGCGTTCGTTGCCCGGGATAACTGAAGACGAGAAGACCACGGTATCGCCTTCCATCAGCTTAACTTCACGATGTTCGCCGTTGGCAATCCGCATCAGGGTGGCATTCTTTTCGCCTTGCGCGCCGGTACAGATAATTACCACTTTATTATTTGGATAATTATCGATATTTTTGAGATCAACGATGGTTTTCGGATTGAACTTCATATAGCCGAGCTCCTTCGCGATTTCCACATTGCTCTTCATGCTGAAGCCGCCGAGCGCGACTACTTTGCCAAGTTTTTCCGACATTTCGATCATCTGCTTGACGCGTGAAAGCAGAGAAGAGAAAGTGCCGATGATGATGCGGCCCGGCACCTTGGAAATCAAATCCTCGAGATTTACGCCGATGGTAGATTCGGAAATCTGGTGGCCAGGCTGACTGGCGTTGGTGGAGTCGGAGAGCAGAGCGAGCACGCCTTCACTGCCGATTTTCGCAATTTTTTGGAGGTCGGCCGGGGCTTCGCCGACCGGTGAGTAGTCGAATTTCCAATCGCCAGTATGGATAATAACGCCTTCCGGAGTACGGATGATAACACCCATCGCGTCCGGAATATTGTGATTCAAGTGGAAAAATTCCAAGCTAAATTTGCCAAGCTGGAGTTTGTCGTTCATGGTGACGTTGTGGAGGTTCAGCGGGCGGAGACCTTTGTAATCCTCCTGGCGTTTTTTGATGATAGCCACCGTGATTGGCAGTCCGTAAATTGGCGGATAGCCGAGATCGGGGATAAGGTGCGGGATGCCGCCGATGTGGTCGTAGTGACCGTGAGTGATGATGACGCCGCGGATGTTTTTTTCCTTGCCTTTGAGGTATCCCATGTTTGGGATGATGTAGTCGATGCCGGGCATGTCTTCTTCTGGAAATTGAAGACCTAGGTCAATAAGGATAATGTCATTACCGTATTCGATGAGCGTGCAGTTGCGGCCGATTTCCTCGAGGCCGCCGATAACTACGACGCGGACTTTTTGTTTGCCGTCAGGCAGATTCACCGGACCGTAGCCTGGCGCCGGATCTTTCAGGTTTTTGTAGTTGACGGTTGGCGTTGCTGGCCGATCGACTGGCTTGCCGGTTTGATAAACGCGCCGGCGACCGGCGAAAGGCCGCGGAGTTCTGCTTCCGCCAGAGCCTGTCTGCCGAAGAGGCAGGGCGGACAACGGAGGCGAGAGAACAGTGCCGCCCGTCTTGGATGGGAGCACCATGCTTTCTGATTTAGAGTTTGGTACCATATTTGAATTAAGAAGATGAATAAATAAAAAAATTATAAATATTGGTAAGACTGAGTTCGTAGTGTCACGCTCAGCGTGACATAAACGACGCTCAGCGTCGTGCGGACGGAGGGACTCGAACCCTCAAGGATTGCTCCATACGCTTCTGAGACGTACGCGTATACCAGTTCCGCCACGTCCGCAATTGAAAGTCCATCAAGTCCATAACGTCCATAAAGTCTATCAAGTCGTGAACGTGTGACTTTACGGACTTTAAGGACTATTTACTACTTCCACTTAAGTTTTGTTTTTATATACCAGTTTGATAATTTTGAGTAACGATCGGCGGGGAATTTGATAGCCCCGAATGTTACGCCCTTTATTTCTTTGTTGATGGCCATGGTATGAATTGGGGAGTAGAGAAATACCGCCGGCACGCTATCAACTAAGATATTTTGAAATTTTTTATATAGTTCTTTTCTGGCCGCGTTGTCGGCCGCGGCGCGGCCATCTTCGAGCAGTTTATCGGCAGCGCGATCGCTGAAGCCGGCTAGATTCAGACCCGGGAATTCAATCTGTGATGAATGCCAGAAAGGAAACGGATCAGGATCGCCACCGACAATTTCGCTATAGAGCAGGACATCATAGGCGCGATCTTTTATCGACTCGCGCGCGAGCTGTCCGGTCGCGACTCTTTCCACTGAGGTTTTCACTCCGATCGTCTCCCACATTAACGCAATCTGCTCCGCCACCCGGCCATACTCCTCGGTGTCGGCAGTGGTGATGGTAATCTGCAGGATGTTATTTTCTTTGTCCTTGCGATAGAACAACTGGGCCGGGTCCATCTCCGAGCGGATGGCATTTTTGATATTTTTATCATCAGCGGCGCTCAGCGTCGAACTGCTGTTTTTTTGCGTTTCCTTGATCAGCGCGTCGCGGCGGAGGTTGAAATATTCTTCCGGAGCGATACGCGTCCATTTTTTGTCGAGCAGCGCCATCGCATCGTTGACGTTTGTTTCGATTCGTTTAGTATTTTCATCGTATCCCAGGCTGCCTTCCGGAAACGGCGAACTGATCGGCTTCGCGAGGCCGTCGAGCGCCTTCGAAATTATCGTATTTTTATCGATCGCCTTTGTGAGCGCCAGTCGGACATCGTCATTTTTTAGACTAGGCTGGTATGCGCTATTGAAAAATAGCGCGGTATATTCCGGTAATTGCAACTGATAAAAGTTTATATATTTATTATTCAGGCGAGCGGTCGAATCTTTTGGCAGAAATGAAATTGCGTCAATGCTCTGGCTGCGTAAAGCTTCGAGCGCGCTTCCGTATTCGTCAAAAAATTTAAAACGCAGTGCTTGAAAGAGCGGCTTTTCACCGAAATATCGGTTGCTCCGGCTGAGGGTAAGGCTATCAATTCGACCGGTTGAGTCTTTTACCAACTTCATGAACTGCCAGGGTCCGGCGCCGATTGGTTGCAAATTGTTTTTTGATAAGTGCAGGCCTTCCGGACCGGATTCGCTCCAAATATGTTCAGGCAAGATCCCGACCGTTAGCGTTCCGAGGAAAGGAGCAAAAGGCGCCTTCAAGGTGAAGCGCACTTCGTAATCATTCACCCGTGCCATCGTTACTCCTTGAAATGCTTGGAGGAGCGGACTGGCAACTTTTGGATTTTGGATCAGATCGATGGTGTACATTACATCATTCGCGGTCAAGGGTTCGCCGTCCGCAAAACGGATATTTCGCCTGATTTTTATATCGTAGCTTTTGGTGTCGGTGCTGATCGAAAAGCTCTCCGCGAGATCGGGCACGGTATTTCCTTCCTGATCATACCGGAACAGTCCGGCGTAAATCAGGGAAGAAATATCATTATTGACATCGCTCGCGCTAGCAAAGACCGGATTCAAGAATTTTGGTTGTCCGATCATCGCTTCGCTGTATTCCCCGCCCGCGTTGGGGATCATCATCAGGTGATTTATTAAAAATAATCCGGCTAGAGCGAAAACGCTGATGGTGGCGGCGGCGAAACAGGCGGTGAAAAAAATTTTTTCTTTTTTTGATAAAAAATGAAACAGATACTTAGCTTGCGCCAAGGCTGGAACGCTGTGCGTTTGGTTTTTTTTGACGAGCTGGTAGTCGAGATTGTTCAGAGCTCGCGGTTTATTTTTCTGAGAAAAGAAAAGCCTGGACATGAAGACGATTATTAAACCTTAATCCTGATGGGGATTATATCAGCCGAAGAAGCGCCACTCCAAAGTAAATTAGCGCGAGGGCGATAGTTCCCCAATGAAGAATTTTATCAACGCCGCGTTTCGTGCTGTAGACATTGCTTGAACCGCCGAAAACGCCGGACAGTCCCGAACCTTTCTGTTGCAATAGGATTACCGCGATCATCAAAATTGACAGGACAACTTGAATACTATTATAGATGGTTTCTTTCACAGAGGCAATATAGAAGTAATTAAGCAAAAATAGTATAGCAGGGACGCGAACGATTGTCAATATGTGGGAATTGGGGTAAAATTGGGGAGTAATATGGAAGAAAACTTTATACAAAAATCTACGCACTTGCGCCCAGCCCGGATCGGGCTTAGTTTTCTCATTCTGGTCATTGGGATTTTGGTATTGGGATTTCTTGGAATGGTGTCTTGGTATTGGTGGCAGATCAAGCAGGGGACGGCGGTCGCCCCGGCAAATTTCTCTTTTAGCGCCAGGGGGCCGGTGAAGAGCGGCTCGGTTGATAGAAATAAAATCGAATCCGGGCTTAATCCTTTTTTGATCCGGTCGAGCGGTCCGATAACGATCGTTGAATTTATGGATTATAAATGTCCATTTTCGAAAACAGCCGCCCCAATTATGGATCAAATTGTCGCGAAGTACGGATCAAAAGTCAATATAATTGTTAGAAATTTCCCCGGTGAATCGATATATCCAGGATCCAGGGAACTTTCCAAGTTCGCCTATTGCGCTTTCAAACAGAATCGTTTTCTCAAAGTCTATGATTATTTATTTGAACATCAGCAAGAAATTAGCCAGCCATTGACCGATGACCTGTACAGCAGCCTGACCCAAAATTTGGATTTGCGAAAAGCCGAGCTGGCAACGTGCGTCAACGATCCGGCGACAGAGGAAAAGATTAATAATGATTTGTACGTGGGGGTTGACGCGGGCGTTCGCGGCACGCCGACTTTCTTTGTAAACGGACAGAAATTTGAAGGAA
>CAYHHR010000007.1:6572-31721 GCA_964356495.1 uncultured Gammaproteobacteria bacterium
TTTGTGCTATGTTACGTAAAATTTTCGTTATTGGCTTAGTCGCGCTGAATTTTGGTTTTTTGACGCCGGCCTTGGCAGAGGACACAACGGCTAATTTAACGGTTGCCAAAGAGTTCAATCCGTTATGTTGGCAAAGGAAGGAGTGCGAGGCCAAACGGACGGAATTAAACGGCAATAAACCCCCGGCTGGGAAAGGATTTATTGATACATCGGAAGCGGGGATTTGCGCCGTGAAAGGCGCGACAGAGGAAGAAGACTGGGGCAGATGCCTGCCGTCCAATGTCGCCGTAACGGAAATCGCTTTTGGAGGAAAAAGAGAGTTTTCGGATATGGGCGCGTTCCTTACCAATGGTTATAAATTGGCGCTTTCGATCGCGTCGATCCTCGCCGCCATCATGATCGTCGTGGCCGGTTTTCAGTGGACTGCCTCGGGAGGGAATGCCAGTATCATTACTAGCGCGAAGAGTCGGATCGCCGGAGCGATCATTGGTCTTTTTATCGCTTACACTTCGTATTTTATTCTGTACACGATCAATCCGAATCTGGTGAATTTGCATCTGCCCCAGGCCTGGCTCCTTCGTCCCCAGGCGCTCATGCCGAAATTTTGCAACGCGATCCCGATGCCGACGGATCCGACCGTTAGAATGTTCCACCTGGTATTTACGAATACCGATCAAACTAGCGTGGTTCCAACTGAGAAGTCGGTTAATTACGAGATGTCATATGCCGACGTTTTTCTTGGACTAATCGCCAGCAGCACCAAAGGCGACGGCGAAGGAGGAACTGTTGGAAAGAATTGCGGGTATCGGTTTTTATCAAAAGAAAGCGGGAATTTCGCGTGTTTTGGGGATGGGTGTCCGGAGAATAACATCTGCGCGAATATAAATATAAACCAGACTTCGGACACTTCTTATCATTGTGTAGCGGCGTCGGTGGTGGGTACAGTGGTCGGAAGTTACCTCATACCACCAATATGCGGGCTAAAGTCCGGTTATAAATACGGAACTATTTCAGGAGTTTTATCGGGAAGTATTGTAGCAAGTATTGTGGGAAGTATTCAAAGTAATTCATGGCTTAGTACAGGAGATACATTAGTTTCAACAGTTTCCAATGGTGATACCGGAATTTATCGGGTCTGCAAGGTAAACGGGGGTAACATCGGTCTTGAAGAAATTGTGACGGGTGGTGACAGAAGTGAAGATGAGCAGAAACGGATTACCTATTTTGCAATCAAGTCGATTAGTTCGGATGGCCTGTCTGAAGTATGTTCCAGCGGTGGAGAATTCGTTGGTTATGGCGTCGGGTTACAATTAAATGCTAATTGTTGGCTTAGCCAGAGTCATTTAGTTGATAGAAATGGCGAGGAGGTTGGTTTTTTTGGGGATGTTGTATCTGCACGTGGAACAGTTTTTGACGAAAATGGCATGGAAAGGGAGTCCTCGGAGACGATGTTGGGGATTCCAAAGCCGGTAGGAAATATTACTAAAGATAGATTTTTTTCAAGGGATGAAATATTGGCAGGCCAAAGAATAAATGTTGATGTAGCTAATTTATTACAAGAGAAATAGTTGGTATTTTATGCATTCAAAGTTAGTAATCAAGGGAGCAAGGGTCCACAATCTCAAAAACATCAGTCTTGAAATTGTTGTTTAAATGTATAGCGGCACCATACACTTTAAGGGTAAAATGCTATAGCTGTCATTGACAATGAACATAAAATGTGATATACTGTCATTACTAATGACGACCACTAAACTACCCTGCATTCAGCTTGAATATATCGTTTTACATATATTCTCATTCGCTCGGAAATGAAAATTAATTTTCATTTCACTCACTCATTTCGAATATGGAAAAAAATGTTTTAAAAGAGATTATTGTTGAGCAGCAAAATGGGCTCGCTCGGGTAAACAAAACGGTGCCGCGGGAAGTCTTGCCGCTTGTTTTAACGTATGTGCCGATATCACATGCGGTTATTATCGCCGGCATTCGGCGGGCGGGAAAATCTGTTTTGCTTCAGCAGATAATGCCGCATATTGATGGCGGTTATTATTATTTTAATTTTGAGGATGAACGGCTGGTTAATTTTACCGTAGCGGATTTTAATTCGCTCTATGAAGTATTCGTCGAGCTCTATGGCCCCCGTAAAACTTTTTTCTTCGACGAGATTCAGAATGTCCCGGGGTGGGAACGATTTGTTCGCCGCATGCAGGATAGCGGCCATAAGTTTTTTATCACCGGTTCCAACGCTACTCTGCTTAGCCGTGAATTAGGCACCAAGCTCACTGGTCGGTATGTGAGCGTGGAACTTTACCCTTTTTCTTTTGGGGAGTACCTCGCTTTTCATGATGTGGCGGTGGCGAAAGGGGATGTTTTGAAGACGCCGCGGCGCGCGATGATCAAGCAATTGTTTAATCGTTTTTTTACGGAGGGGGGGATGCCCGAATACGTTACCTCGGTAACAAATGAGGCTCTGTCCAAGGTTTATGAGAGTATTTTGTATCGTGATATTATTACTCGTTATGAGCTGAAGGACGAGCGGCCAATGCGAGAATTATGCTTGTATTTGTTTAGTAATATCGGCGCTCTTTTTTCGTATTCTAATTTAAAAAATATCCTTGGTCTTGGTAGTGTCAATACGATCAAAAGTTATTTACGCTACTTAGAAAATAGTTTTTTATTTTTTGGTATTCGTTGCTATCAGCCGTCAGTGAAAAAGCAAATCGTCACCCCAAAAAAAATATTTTGTATTGATAACGCGATGGCGCGGGTAGCAGGATTTTCTTTTTCAGAAAACAAGGGACATTTTTTGGAGAATATTGTTTTTTTGGAACTTCAACGCCAGGGGCGTGATATTTTTTATTATCGTACCCATACCGGCGCTGAGGTTGATTTTATTATTCGGCGTGGCGAGCGGGTAGAACAAGCGTTGCAGGTGACATGGAGTTTGGCGGGCACGTCGCGTGACCGAGAAGTAACTGCGATGGTCGCCGCTTTGGAGGAGCTCAGCCTCGGGCAAGGCCTTATCTTAACTGATAATGAGGACGAAGAAATTATCGTTGGTAATAAAAAGATTATTGTGCAACCGGTTTTTCGATGGCTTTTAGAGAATGGTGTTCGTGGCGGATTAAAGTAAAGTGGAAACGGTTTAGTCATTAATTACAAAGGCCAATTTACATATGCATTCCAAATTAGTTATCAAAGGCGCGCGAGTACACAACTTAAAAAATATCAGTCTTGAAATCCCGAAGAATAAATTAATTGTTATTACCGGTCTGTCCGGTTCGGGGAAATCAAGTCTGGCTTTTGATACTATTTACGCTGAAGGTCAGAGGCGCTACGCTGAGTCGCTGTCTTCCTACGCGCGGCAGTTTATGGATGTGCAGGACAAGCCGGATGTTGATTCTATCGAAGGGCTTTCGCCGACCATCGCCATCGACCAAAAAGTTTCTACTCAAAATCCACGCTCCACGGTTGGGACCGTGACGGAAATTTATGATTACCTCCGCCTGCTTTTCGCCCGCACCGGCACGCAATATTGTCCGGATTGTCGCGTTCCGGTAGAAGTTTTTTCGGTCGGCAAAATCGTGGAAAAAGTCCGCGAGCTGGCTCGCCGGAATGAACTTATTGAAATTTATTCACCTCTCATTCGCGGTGGCAAAGTGGCGGCGCGCGAGCTGATCGAGAAAGTTGAAAAATCCGGCTACGAATGGACCAGAGTCAACGGCCAGCTTCTGAAAATTAATGATCTGGCTGATTTTAGATTTTTTGATGAGCAAACTTACGAAGTCGACCTCCTCGTCGGCAAAATAATGAATGTCAAAAAGGACGACATCACGAAGCCGGTGGAAGTAGCTGAGGACCTCAGCAACGGCCTGGTAAAAATTGTGGTCGGAGATAAGGAACAGTTGTTTTCGACGGTCGGTCTCTGCCCACGCTGCGGCCGCATGATGCCGACGCTTGATATGCGCAGTTTCAGCTTCAACAGTCCCTATGGCGCTTGCCAACGCTGTACCGGTCTCGGTGTCACGATGGAGGTAGATCCCTCACTCGTAATCCCGAACAGTAAATTGACGCTCGCCGAGGGCGCTATTCAGCCTTGGACCAGGATTACCGGTAACCAGAGTTTATATCAAAAGATTCTCGCGAAAGTCGCGGAACGTTATGGTTTTTCCGTGCAGACGCCGATCGCGGAATTGCCTTCGAAAACTCTTGATATAATTCTCTACGGCAGCGGTTGCGAGAAGTTTGATATCGATGGAAAAAAGGTAACCTTCTCCGGCGTTATCCCCGACCTGATGCAGAAGCACCTCGAAACCAATTCCGAATATGTCAGGAAGGAAATTGAGCAGTACATGCGCGAGAAAATTTGTCCGATCTGTAATGGTAAACGTCTCCGCGCCGAATCGCTTTCAGTTCGCATTGCCGATTACACGATCGCCGACGTGGCCACCATGAGCATCGAGGAGAGCTGCGCGTTTCTGCATAAATTATTTGGTTTTGATAACAAGGGCAAAGTAAGCACAAAACCCAAAACCCAAAACCCAAAACCCAATTCGAATGATGCAAAAGATGCCAAGATTGTTGAGCCGATCATCCGGGAGATTGTTCCTCGTCTCGAAAATCTGGAACAAGTCGGTTTGGGATATCTCAATCTCAGCCGCGCGATGAACACGCTCTCCGGCGGCGAGGTAACGCGTGTCCGCCTCGCGAGTCAGCTCTCGGCCGGCCTCACCGGTGTCATCTATATTCTTGACGAACCATCGGTTGGCCTTCATCCGCGCGATAACCACAAATTAATTGAAACTTTGAAATATCTTCGCGACCTCGGCAACACTGTCATCGTCGTCGAGCACGACCCAGTGATGATGTTGGAAGCTGATTATCTGATCGACATCGGACCGGGAGCCGGAGTTTACGGCGGCGAGATGATCGCGGCCGGGACGCTCGCAGAATTTAAGAAAAATAAAAAATCTTTGACAGCCGAATATCTCAGCGGCCGTATTGATATCAGTGAAGAATTTAAACGCAAAACGGTTAAAGCCAAACCGGGCAAGACTCAAAAATTTATCACTATCACCGGAGCCAAGGCGTTTAATCTGAAAAATATTGATGTTGAAATTCCGCTTCAGAAATTAGTGGCGATTACCGGCGTTTCCGGCTCCGGCAAATCGACGTTGATCGTTGACATTCTCGGCAAGGCTTTATCGAAGTATTTTTATCGCGCCAAAGAGGAACCGGGCGCGCACAAGAGTATCAAGGGTATTTCAAACATCGATAAGGTGATCGCGATCGATCAATCGCCGATCGGCCGCACGCCTCGCTCCAACCCGGCTACCTACACCGGCGTGTTTACTTTGATCCGCGATTTGTTTGCCTCCTTGTCCGAAGCTAGGATGCGGGGCTACGATGCAGGTAAGTTTAGTTTCAATGTGAAGGGCGGACGCTGCGAGGCTTGCGCCGGCGAAGGCTATGTCCGAATTCCGATGCAGTTCCTCGCCGACGTGTTTGTCGAATGTAACGAATGCAACGGCCTTCGCTACAACCAGGAAGCGCTAGAAATCAAATATCACAACAAACACATTGCCGATGTCCTCCATATGACGGTGGAGGAAGCGTATACATTTTTTCATGAATATTCGGCGATCGCCGACAAGCTAAATGTCCTCCGCGAAGTCGGTCTTGGCTATGTCCAACTCGGTCAGCCGGCGACCACGATCTCGGGCGGTGAGGCGCAACGCACCAAACTTGCTCAGGAATTGTCGCGCGCTTCCACTGGCAATACATTATACATACTAGACGAACCTACCACCGGTCTTCACTTTGAAGATACCAAACGCTTGCTCCAGGTGTTGAACCAGCTGGTCGCGAAAGGCAACTCAGTTCTCATCATCGAACATAATCTCGATGTGATCCGGTCCGCGGATTGGGTTATCGATATGGGTCCGGATGGCGGGAAGTACGGCGGCGAGGTGATCGCGACCGGCACTCCGGCAGATGTGAAGAAATGCAAAGCCAGTTGGACGGGGCGATATTTGTAAAACCTTCATGATTTAGGTGGTGCTTCTAGTATAGAATGGATCTACTGGGTTTGATTATGCTTAAGAGAAATTTTGCCGACATTCGGGCCCTCTACGCCCGCCACTGGTGGCTCACTCCGCTCACGATTTTTATTATTTGGAGAATTGCCTTGGAAATAATCGGGCAAATATTTTTTTCAATCTCTGGCGTGCCGATCAGCAATTGGAAAGAAATTCCGTTTCCACCGCTTTGGGCTCGGTGGGATAGTGGGTGGTATGCTTCAATTTTAAATTACGGCTATAATCTACGCGGACCAGGGGTAATGTCCAATGTTACTTTTTTTCCGCTTTTCCCGCTAATTTGGAAATTTTTTGAGATTATAACACCGCTGAAAGGGTTTATGGCCGCGCTGGTTGTAAATAATATTCTTGCTCTCCTTGGTTTTACTGTATTTTTTCGTTGGGTCGAGGAAAATTGGAATAAACTGGTTGCCTTGAAATCCCTGGTAGCATTATTAATCTTCCCAACTTCATTCTTTTTTATTAGCGCTTATAGCGAATCGACGCTTTTTTTGTTTATCGCGTCAACGTTGTTATTTAGTTCTAGGAAGCAATGGTTGTATGCCGCGACCACAGTCGCATTGGCCGGCGCCGCGCGCCCGACGGGAATTTTGTTGTGGCCATTACTGGCTTGGCTCTGGTGGTCCAGCCATTCAAATAAATCAAAGCCATGGCGAGAATTTTTTGCGATATTACTTATCCCGCCGATCGGATTGTTATTATTTTCCTTGCATCTCTATTTCCGTTCTGGCAATCCGTTCGCGTGGCTGTCAAAGCAGGCTGATGCGGGGCGCGGCCTAGTTTCGCCTTTTGCCCTTTTGTGGGCGTATATCAGAAACATTTTAAGCCGAGGGGACTATTGGCTGAAACATTTGGCCGAGATGGCGGCCTTAATTTTTGTAATAATTTTAATTCCAAAACTTAAGAAAATTCATCCGGCTTACGTATTGTATGCAATGCTTAATCTTCTGCCATCGCTCCTGAGTAATACGCTTACTAGTTTGCAGAGATTTGTGCTGGTTTTGGCTCCAATATTTGTGGTAGTAGCTTTGCAGAAAAGATGGCTTTATGTATTTTATTCCACGGCGGCAATTATTTTACTATTTTATAGTGTTTTCCGGTTCGTTTCATTTCAGTGGGCGGGTTAAATAAATTGAATTTTGGCTTTGCATTTTCGCGGACTACCCCCCGGTACCTATCCAGTTCTTTCCCAAACGTCGGCCACTCCTCCGCGGAGGGCGGTTCTTTTTGTCATCGTTTCGTATCGCTCCCTCCCCTAGAAGCGGGAGGGACAGTGGGTGGGGTTTCGTCGGAAGGTTCGAAGTGAGTGCGATAACCCCCATCCTCGCCTTCCCCGGTTCTAGGGGGAAGGGAATTTGTTGGTGATCGTCGCTAATTGGCGACCGAGCGTTTGTGTAGCTTCTGGAACTGGCCCGATGAACGAAGATTTTTTTCAATGCTCCTTATTTGATTTGAAAAAAATCGCGAGTGAATCGTGGCAGTTGCAGAGGCGGAACAATTTGTGAGGCAATTTTGGTTCTTTTTCTGCAAAAAGAACCGCGGAGGCGTGTTTTTTTTGATGGTGTAGACAAACGAGATTATGTTTGTTATGGTGCAATGGAAGTTCACATTGTCGATCTAAAGGTCGCCAATCCTCGGAGGAAAAAATATGGTGAGCGATTCGCTCGATTGGTCGTGGCAGTTTTGGTTTTTAACCCGGATGAAAGTGAGACCGGTCTCAGACCGGATTGCCTTGATGGTGATGCGGAAGAACGGCTATTCCGACCTTGTAGCACAGGCGTGTATCGCGGAGGCACGTGAACGCGCGGAGATTGTTGGCTATGTTGGCCCAGTTGCTTGGCTGGTGAATGAGGATCGAATTGAATTCTGGTTTCCTCGCGCTGCAGATGAAATTGGGGGCGATATCCAGATGCAAATGGAGGCGATCTGGAAGGAGTTCCGGGTGGCGCGCTGTGGAGAGTGAAAAAAAAGGGCGGCCGCGAATTTCGCGAGACCGCCTGTAGTTATTTTTGGCAAGGACAATACTCCCCTTGACATTCTTTAAAGATATGTGTAAACTATAAATAACTCTAACATGTCCGTACATCACGGGCAATAATTAGGTGCTAAAAAAGGGATCTCTTGCAAAGGGGTTCTTTTTAATTTACACTATGTCGCGTGGACCTGGGCCTGTAGTGTATATAGTAACATGTTAGAGTTAGCACCTAACGAAGCGAGTGCAAGTCTCGCCGGGTCCACGACTAATAATCTGTCTTTTGGACGGATTTTTTGTTGATTTTTTTTTCGACAATTTTTGCCATTTGTGACGCCTGCACCTTGACAAAAGGCTCGTTTTTTGGTATACTAGCGCGTTGCTTATTCTGCTGGAAATAGCGAAATAAGCAGGTTCTTTATAAATTATCGTTCAGGAAAATTCTGGACGGTATAGGGTTAATTTATGTTAATCGTATACTGTCCGGGATTTCAGGTTGTGCAGAAGATGTCTGCTATTCACGCTGTTCCACGTTGTAGGGAGGTCGTCTTGAAAAACACGTACTTTGTTTCCGTAGCTCTGCTGTGCATCGTCTTCGCCGCTTGCGGTGGGACGATGCCGGACGTGACGAACGTCACGGTGATCATCAACAATGCGTCGTCGGACGCAGGTTCGGCGTCGAGCATCGACAGTGGCGTGGTCAACGCGCCAATCGATGCCGGCGATACGATCAGCCCGACTATCACGATGAGAATCGGCTTCATCGAGGAAACTTCCGCGGTTGTAGTAACAGAAGTGTCGAAACCCGCGGCCTTGCAGATCACGGTTCAGAAAAAAGTTGGCGACGTGATCCTTGGTTCGTGGTCAGGTAATGTTTCGAAAGACATACTCAATACCTGGTCGCCTTCCGGGCTAGCCTGCGGGTCGACTTACCTGGTGATTGTCTCAGCCTCGTCCCTTGACTATGCATTGAATTGGTCTGGACATGCCTTTGACTTTTTCACGACCAAGGCATGTACCATCGAACCGTCGCCGCAGTTGGACATCGTCGCGGTCTTCGACCAGGGGGGAACACCGGACATGGCTCAGATCACAAAGGTCGGAGCAGTAGATGTTCCGGTGCTGGCGTTCAAGATCACCGCTTCGCACGAAGCAGTTCGGCTTACCAAGCTGACGCTGACAGGACGGTTCCAACACAAGTCGGACGTGGCGAACGTGCATGTGTATCTCGATGGGGAGAGCTCACAGGTTGTGACGCCTATCGCTTCCCCGATCGCAGGCGGTACTGGTGTCTGGAACTACACTTGGACGACGACGGGCAATCTTTTGCCGTCTTTCATCCAGGCCGGCAGTTCTTTCATCCTTCGAGTGAGGATGGATGTTGGCGCGGGAGGCGCCGCTGTTCTCGGAGAGAGCATCAATTTCGGGATCGCGGCGTCGGCGGATGTTGAGGGGAAAGGGGTAACCACTGGAGCTCCAGCTGTTGTCAAGGGAGTTGCGGTGGCGCCTCATCACCTCTACATCGTGCCGTTCGTCGTTGCGGTGTCGGCCGAGTATCCGACCATCGATCTGATACATCCGGTCAGCACTGGCACGGTGTTGGCACGAGTCAAGGTGATGAATTTCGGTAACGCACCGGTTCGAATGGACCGATTTCAATTCACCGATTTCGGGATTCATTCTGGCGCCGGTACCACTTACAATCTGTGGTACTCAGACCAGAACTCGACCAACTACACGCAGAACCTGGCACAGGGCAACAGCGCAGGTCTTTACTTCAACTCCTTCGCGAGCAGTGCTTTCGTCATCGACGGTGGCTCATGGCGCTATGTGACGGTGACGCTCAATTTGATCGCCGCAAGCAGTGGCGACAAGTGGCAGCTGTCGGTAGCCAAACTCGGCGATGTGACCTACACGGTCGCAGAGACTGATCTTGGCTACGATGGTGATGCAGATGGCAAACTCATCACTGTCATGGGCGGTCTCTTTACCACCGGACTCCCGACCTTCGGCACTATTACCAAGCAGTAGTTCGTCCTGAACGAATCAACGGGTCGAGATGTCACCGTACATCTCGACCCACGCAGTACTTTCTAATAACTAGTTTTGTTGGAAGATACGGCTACAGTTTGAAATGACAATCAAAAAAATCGACCCTTATCGGATCGATTTTTAATTTTTATTATTTTATTTTTTTGAGCTTTTCAGCCTCATCGGCTGATCCGCCGTAGAGGCGGACTTCTCAAACATCTTTCGTTTGAATTCAGTACCGCGGAGGTAATGCAGCTTGGCGCGGCGAACTTCGAACTGTTTAACTATTTCGATTTTTTCGATGATCGGAGAAAGGATCGGGAAGATTCTTTCAACGCCGATGCCATCGGACATTTTGCGGACCGTCATGGTGGCGCCAACTTCTGTGCCGTGTCGAACGGCGATGATGGTGCCTTCAAAAACCTGAATTCGTTCCTTTTCTTCGCCTTTGGTGTTCAGCTCTTTGATTTTTAGGTGGACTTTTACAACCATGCCAGGTTTATACTCTGGAGCAGTTTGTACTTTAGTTTCTTCAGACATAGTTTTGAAGTAAAATATCTAATGATATAAACTCATTCGTTCGGAAATTCTCAAGTAAACTTGATCATTTCACTCACTCATTTCGTTTATTAAGTGTCCATATTCTAGCGAAAGTCAGGTATTTTGTCAAGCCCACCCCATTGTCGGTCTGGGCTATCCAAGTTTTACGAGCTCTTTTTTAACAATTTCCTCTATTTTATCAACTGTTTCCTGCAAAGCGCCTTCCTTGTTTATCAGATGATATTGATAGTCTTTTGACTCGGCTATTTCCTTTTGCGCCAGATTCAGCCTTTCCTTGATGGCTTCTGGAGTAGTGCCACCGCGCCTCTCGATCCTCTCTTTCAGGATTTCGAGGGATTCCGGCAGGAGGAAGATGCCGATGTTTTTAACTTTCAATTTATCAAGGTTGTGTTTGCCATTTACCTCGGTGGTCGAGAAGATGACTTGGTTGTTTGATAAAAATTTATCAAGAACTTTTTTTTCTGTGCCGTAATAGTTTCCGGCAAAGAAGTTGTATTCGATGAATTCGTTGTTGGCGATTTTTTTCTTAAATTCGTCAAGCGAAACAAAGTAATAATTCACGCCTTCCTTGTCGCCAGGGCGAGGCGCGCGAGAGGTGGTGGTCATCAGGCGGCTGGAATTTGGGATTAGTTTTACTAACTTCGCGATCACCGCGTCTTTACCTCCGCCAGACGGCGCTGAAATAATAATGAAAAGACCCTGCATAAAATTTATGCTAATGTTTTCAAAAATTCTTGTAATTCATCCGGCAATGGCGACTCAAAAGTTTGTTTGTTTCCGCCGAGGTCGGTAAAGGATAATTTTGTCGAGTGCAGGAACAGCCGTCCGAGCTTTTCATCCCAGGCGCGTTTGCGTTTCTTTTGGAAGTAGAGCGGATCGCCAACCAGCGGATGATTGTAGGCAAGCAGGTGAACGCGAATTTGGTGCATCCGGCCGGTGTGCAGGGTAACGCGCAGGAGCGTAAAGTTTACAAATCTTTTTTCAACAATAAATTCGGTTTTTGCTTCTTTCTCGCCCGCGGCAACTCCCCCTACCCCCTCTTGGTAAGAGGGGGATATTGGACGGGCTGCCATACGGTCGCTGGTCTCGGAGCGGGCAATTGGGAAATTCAATATCTCCCAGTCCTTCGCGACCTGATCGTGCACCAGCGCGTAGTATTCTTTCTCCACGGTTCGATTTTTGAACTGCTCTTTAAGGTGGTTGAACATTTTTTGTGTTCGAGCGACCACCAGAAGTCCGGAGGCTTCCTTATCGAGGCGGTGGACGATGCCGGGACGAATATTTTTGGCGAGCTTGCCATGTATCCCGCGTGGTACATGGTCGCCGACTTTTTTGATGCTTGGATATTTTTTCGCCGCCCAATTGGCAACGCTGACGGTTTCACCAGCCATTGTCGGGTGGGTAAGTAATCCGCTCGGTTTTTCAATCACGACAAAATCGGCCGTTTCAGCAATTATTTTTGGCTCTAATTTAATTTGAGCCGATGAGGAAGCAGTCGCTTTTTCTTTTGCCACTGCCTTTTTTGCCTTGGCGGTTTTTTCAGTTACGATCACGACGTGTCCGGTTTTGAGTTGGACCCCGGACTTCGCCGGCAATTTGTCGTTTACCAAAATTAAATTCTCGGAAATAATTTTCTGCGCCTGCGACCTCGAAACTTCCAATTTTTCAACTAGAAAAATGTCGAGGCGTTTGTTGTTGTCTTCGGCTTCGATTGTGAATTTTGTTTTTTTCATATGTGCGCCTGGATGGAGTCGAACCATCTGCCTTCACGTTATAAGCGTGACACTCTAACCGGTGAGTTACAGGCGCTTTTTAAATATTTGTGTGAAATGACTTTAATCCCCATTAATACTTTTTCTGCCAGCCTAGCGTTACTGACTCGTATATTGCAAGTTCCATGTCCGAATCCACCTTTATGGTTGATGCCACTTAATAAAGTTTGTTTAACATAGGGTCGTATAAATTGATTTGTCGGAAGTGATAAGGTAGTTGACCAGTATTCAACCTCTTTTTCAATTTCCATGTCCTGGTATAAGTGCAAATCAACACTCATTTTTGTTTTTTCAACTTTTAAGCATTCGGTCATCCACCTAATGAAAAATTTAATCATTGACGGGTCAGTATTGGAAACCGTTATATCAGTTGGGCGGCTTTTCGCACCCTCACCCCAGTAAAGAAATAGACCGGCAATAAAAAGCTCTCTTTTATTTAGTGGTAAAATTAACTTTTTTTGTTCTTTGTATGTTTGCTTCAGTCTTGACTCCCTTTTCACTCTCATTGTTTCTCGAAATTTTTCTATGCGCACCTCGTTCCTATCCCGTAATTCGCTAATCCTTTCTTTTGATAGAGGATAATTTCTTAACCAGCAGCTTAATGTACCTTTGCCTATTTTTAAAATTTGTTTGATTTGACTGTAGCTCATCCCGAGAGCCCTTAAACGTAGTGCCTCATTTTTTTCTTTGAATCGTGCCATAATTAGAACCAATAACTTTATATGAGAAGCGTGACTTCGTTGGTTCATTTTACCATTATTTGTAAAAGAACGAAATAGACCTTTTCATCTCCGAAGTCATGTATTCGGTCAGAATGTGCTAATAATATCAGGATTAACTGTAATTTTCAAGCCTTATGCCCGTTGTCAGAACTATATATAGGTGTTAATATAATTCCATGAATTTGAATGTTTCCTTATTTTTGAAGATAAATAGCTTGATTGGCCGCAATCGCTGGTTGGATTTGTTCAGCAAAGCCGGAGCGGAGTTTGTCATTATCGCGATGCTAGGCTGGTACGTGGCGAGCGTGTTTCTGAGCGGTAATACCGCTAAGGAAACGGTTTTAGTTCGGGTAGGCACGCTGGCGGTTGCATGGCTTATGGGGTGGTTAATTGATTTGTTAATCGCCGTGATTGTGAAGGAACCCAGGCCACAGGTCACTCACCCCGAGACTAGATTATTGTTTCAGCCAATCATGACTTGGAAGTCATTCCCGTCCGACCACGCGATGTCGGCGTTCCTGATGGTATTCCTCGCGCTGATGTTTGGCCTGCCCGGGGTGGAGGGGCTCCTCGCGATGGCGATCTGGGTTTGCTGGGGTAGAGTTTATTGCGGTCTGCATTATCCGTTTGATCTCGTTGGTGGAATGGCAGTGGCGGCGCTTGTAACAGTGATCAGTTATAATTTGTTGTTAGTTTTTTTCTAATGAACGCGATAATTATTTGCGGAGGCCTATCAACTCGCCTTGGCGATATCACCAAATCAATTCCCAAAATCCTGCTTGAAATCAAAGGGCGGACGGTGCTTGATTGGCAAATAGAAAAGTTTAAGCAGGTCGGCATCAATGAAATCGTTCTCGCCGCCGGTCATTTGTCGGACGCGCTTTTTGAAAATATTGGAACTAAATATAATGGTGTTAATTTTACTTACTCCATCGAAAAGACCAGGCTCGGTACGGGTGGCGCCATCAAGCGCGCGCTTGAGTATGTAGCGGAGCCTGATCAGCCGACTCTGATTTTGAATGGCGATATTTTGACCGGGGTGAAACTTCCTTTGATGTGTGAAAGATTAAATAAAACCAGCGACGGCCTGATTCTCGGCGCGAAGGTAGATGACGCGGCGACTTATGGAACTTTAGTTTATGGAGCGGATTTTCATCTGAAAGAATTTAAAGAAAAAGAAGGTAAACATCAGCCGGGTTATATCAACGGCGGCTTTTATATGTTTACTCCGGAAGTAAAAAAATACTTTCCAAAACAGGAGAACTTTAGCATCGAGCATGATGTATTCCCATTCATGAAAAATTTATACGTTTACGAATCAGACGAACCGTGGATCGATATCGGCGTGCCGGAGCGCCTTGCCTGGGCCAGAGAATATTGGAAAGAGTAATTTATGTCACTAGAGAAAAAAGTTGCGCTTGGTTTTTTTACGCTGTTGATCGGGTTGCCGATTTTTGGACTTTGGATTTTAAAACACAATCGTCTGGCGCGGGTGCCGCCAAAGCCGCGCGAGGAAATTACGATTACGATTATTCCGGGCTGGAATTTGCGAGACGTGGTGAGTAATTTGGTGAAGCTGGGCGTAGCCTCTTCAACTCTCGATGTATACAAAGTCACTGGTCAACCGGCGGACCAGAAAGAGCCTGGTAGTAGCGCGGAGGGTTCGCTGGCTCCTGAAACGATACGTTTCTTTAAAGGTGTGACGGTCGAAGAAGTGGTAAAGGCCTTCCACGATATTCGGGTGAAACAGCTGACTCCGGAATTAGAAGCGGCCATCAATAGCCGTAACATTAAACCGCAGGAATTATTAACAATGGCAAGTATTGTCGAGAAGGAAGCGCGAACCAAGACGGACCGCAGATTGGTGGCGGATATTTTGTGGCGTCGCGTGAAAGTCGGAATGGCGCTGCAGGTTGATTCAACGGTTCACTATGCAGTCGACAAAACGGGCGACGTTTACACTACAGACAAGGAAAGAAGCGTTGATTCGCCGTGGAACACTTACAAGTATCCTGGCTTGCCGCCGGGGCCGATCTGCAATCCAAGTCTTGAATCTATCGATGCCGCCTTGTATCCCGAACCAAACGAGTATTGGTTTTTTCTCAGCGACTCCGATGGCAAGATGCGCTACGCGAAGACTTTGAAGGAACACACCGCGAATCGGTATAAATATTTGAAATAGTATGTTGACTTCTGAATTCGATTATAATTTACCGCCGGAGCTGATCGCGCAGACGCCAATCGAACCCAGGGATAGCTCGCGTTTGATGGTTGTTGACCGTGAAAATAAATCTATTGAGCATCGGAAGTTTTTTGATATTTTAAATTATCTGAAAAAGGGCGATTTGGTGGTTTGGAACAATACTAAAGTTTTCAAAGCGCGGCTCCGAGGGAAAATTTTACTTGATGAGGCATCCGACGGGATTCAAAAGAAAATTTCTACGACGGATAAAATTTTGAACGCGGCTCCAGTGGAGATTTTTCTGGTGCGGCCGATGGAAAATAATCATGTTTGGAAGGTACTCGCAAAACCCGGCAAGAGGTTGCGTCTTGGGATGAAAGTTCAGTTCGCGCCGGATTTTTCCTGTGAAGTGATGTTGAAAGAAAAGGATGGCACGGTGCTCGTGCAGTTTGAGGATGATGATCTGTCTGTCAGAGCCAAGGCGAATCAGTATGGCGAAGTGCCGACACCGCCTTATGTGAGAAATCCCAATTCCCAAATTCCAATGACCAAACTGGATGAACGATACCAGACGGTGTACGCGAAGCACGAAGGTTCGGTGGCGGCGCCGACCGCTGGATTTCATTTCACGCCGGAATTAATTCAGAAATTAAAAAATCAAGGAGTTGATTTTGCCGAGGTGACGCTTCATGTCGGCCCTGGGACATTCCTCCCGGTTAAATCTGAAAATATCGAAGAGCATCAGATGCACAGCGAATGGGTGGAGCTCACGGCGAGGAACGCCGATCTCATCAATGAAGCCAAAGCCGAAAAGCGGCGGGTGGTGGCCGTTGGGACTACGACAGTGAGAACGCTTGAAGGGATTTTTGCAACAACGGCAACTCCCCCTCGCCCCCTCTTGGAAAGGAGGGGGACAACGTTATCCCCCTCTGCCGGAGAGGGGGTCAGGGGGGAGTGGGAGCTCCACGCTTACTCCGGCGACATCAACATCTTCATCACACCCGGTTTTAAATTTCAGATTGTCGACGCGCTCGTCACGAATTTTCATTTGCCGAAGTCAACTCTTCTCATGCTCGTCAGCGCCTTCGTTGGTGATAAGAATTTTACGCTTCAGTGTTACAAAAAAGCGATTGAGGAAAAGTATCGTTTTTTCAGCTTCGGTGATGCGATGTTGGTTGAGTGAGATTACACGGATGCGCCTTGCGGCGCCGCGGATTGGCGGAAAGATTGACAATCAAGGAGTAAAAACATATACTGGTAACATATGAAATCAAAAGCTATTAAAAAACAGGTGCTCGAATACGTTGCAGTGTTTGAACCGGAAAAAGCCGGCGGATTTTCTGTTACAATTCCGGCCTTGCCTGGTTGTATTTCTGAAGGCGCTAATTTTGAATTAGCGTATAAAAATATCAGTGAAGCGGCTCAGTTGTATTTGGAAGTGCTCGGCAGGGGGAAGAATCGGGATTTCTTAAAGAAAGAATCAAAGATGATAATCGCCCCAATACAAGTGGCATTCTGAAATTATGCCTCGTCTGCCCTCTCTCACGCCAGCTAAAATAATCCGGGCTTTGGAACGCGCCGGTTTTCTTTTTATTCGTCAGCGTGGTAGTCATCGGGTATATGTTCGAGGTGAGAAAATTATTGTTATCCCATTTCATAATAAGGATTTACGTAAAGGAACGCTCAAGAATATTATTCAGCACAGCGGGTTAAGTGTTGATGAGTTTTTGGAGTTACTTTGAGTGAGACCGCCCATCCATCAAAGTTGATTGAAATGCAGACGGAGAGTAATATACAGAAAAGGTAATTTTATTAATTTTAAAAAATTTTATGGTAAATCATCTTACGCATTTCATGATCAATGTAAAAGAAGTGCATCGGTCGGTTAAAATAATTAAAAAACCCGAGTTCATCACTCGGATTTTTTTTAATCTGTTTTATCCGTGGCGCTCGCTCGCATCTGCGTTATTTTATATCGCTGCTATTCTGATTGCTGGACCCATGGTCGAGCAGAGCACGAGATTTTGGATGAAGGTTCCTTTGGCGGTGGCCGGCTTGGCTTTCTTCAGTGATTCCATGAAGGTGGTAAAATTTTCTTTGAGTTTTGCCTCGCCGAAACTTACTTTGCCGATCGCCTGGTGGATATTTGAAGTGTCATCATTCTTGTAGGTGACTTTACCTTTCTTTAATTCCTCGATCAGTTTCTTGATGTTCGGACCGACGGTTTCAGTCTTCGGGTTTGGCATGAGACCTTTTGGACCGAGCACTTTCGCGACCTGGGCCAACTTCGACATCATGTCCGGAGTAGTCACGGCAACTTCGAATTCAATTTTGCCGGTATCTTTGATTTTTTTGATATCTTCTTCGCCGTAGATGAAGTCGGCTCCGGCTTCCTTGGCTTCTTTTTCTTTTTCAGGAGTGACGAAAGCGGCGACGGTTTTTGATTTGCCGGTGCCGTGCGGCAGGGTAACGGTGGCGCGGATTTGCTGTTCGCCTTTCTTCGGGTCGATGCCGAGATGAGCGTGCACTTCCACAGTGGCGTCGAATTTCACGGCGCTGGTTTCGAGGACGAGCTTGATGGCTTCGTCGACGCTGTAAACTTTATTTTTGTCGACCTTGGTCAAAAGGTCTTTCATTCTTTTGGACATACATTGTATGTTAAGTGGTAATAGCCCCCGAATGTGTCGGGGTCCCACCTGAGTAAAAAGTGCCTTCAGTATAGCTAAAGCAAGAATTTTTGTCAATGGAACGCATCGGTTATCGTCTTGACTTATATGAAAAATTATGCGAGAGTTCGAAGTAGTTCACAAGTTCCTCGACAGGAGACACACATGTCACTCCAAGAACATTCGAAGTTAGCTTCGATTTATGGCTGTCTGACAAATCTGCGCGCGCGGCAATCCAACGCGAGAAGGCGGTTTTTCGAAGATATATTTGAAGGCTGGCTGTGCCTCTCTCGTTCGCCATACGCGATCGATGCCGACCAAAAACTCTTGCCGTCGAAAGCGGTCTGCCGCCTTGAAGACAAGACGCAAGTGGTGACTCGCACCAGATTTTCAGCGCATCCCAATCGGCACATCCGCTCTCGTGGACGCCACACCTCTGACGTGGAAAACGTCGCCACGATGATCACGAGTCTGCTCGGACTGAATGATGACTTGGCCCGAGCAATCGCGATCGGTCATGACATGGGCCACGTTCCGTTTGGACATCTTGGTGAAACATTTCTGACTCAGATGACTGGGCGGGAATTTCGGCATGAGGTGTTCGGAGCGGTAATCGCTCAGAAAATCGAGCGTAACGGCGCCGGTCTGAATCTGACGAAGCAAGTGCTCGAAGGCATTCTTCATCACTCGCGCGGTCTCGGCGATTTGAGAATCGAGACCGGTATCTCGGAGGAAGCCAACGCGGTGATGTATGCCGACAAGATTGCCTACGTTTTCTCCGACATCAACGATCTTTTCTTCGCGAGCCGCTTCGGCCTCAGGCTGGAATGTTTTCCTTTGTTGGAGTTCAGGCTCGGGTGGTTCGGAGAGAAACAGCGTGATCGCGTTCAGAAGTGCGTCGAGGCACTTTGTCTCGAATCGGCTGAAGAGGGTCATGTTTCATTCGCAAAATCCGAAACCGCCGAGCGTTTCGCGGAACTCAAGAAGCTGATGTACAAAGTTTACCCGCTCGCAAACTATAAACCCCGGTATGGGGATGATAGTCTTGTCCGAGTGTACGATTTCCTCGGGAAGACGATTGAGGGCGTCGACCCCGCCGTCGTCTTTGCTCTCCTTTGTGACAGCGAAGCGATTTATCTCAGCGAGAAGGAAGTGTTGAAAGCCGAGGACATTGACGATTTGACCATTGCCGAGATCATCCCTCATCTGCAGGGAAGAGGCATCGGCTTCACCGACCCGGATCTTGATTGGTAGTTTTGAATGAATAAAAAAGGCCGCCCGGCAATCCCGAGGCGGCCTAATTATTTTTTTTCTTTTTATTTTATCCCAACTAATTTTCGAACTTCTGTCATCGTTTTATCCGCAACTTTTTGCGCGTTGTCGGCACCGGCTTTGAGAACTTTTTGCAATTTTTTTTCGTCAGCCAAATATTCAGCGCGTTTTTTTCTGAAATCGGCGAAAGTTTTGCTGATCGCGTCAGCTAGAGCGGTTTTCAGATCTCCATAGCGGATCGTGCCGTTTTTTTCATCATCAACAAATTTTACGTGCAGTTTCGCGTCACCAAATTCCTTGAGAAGCAGGAGTAAATTTTGTACGCCCGGAGCGCCAGCGCCGCCTTCGGTGGCGGTGACTGCCTTTTTTAATTTAGTTTCTATGGTTTCCGGTTCATCTGCTAATTCCACGACATGTCCTTGGCCCAGGCTCTTGCTCATTTTTTTGGTCGGTTCAAGGAGGCTCATCACTTTCGGAATTTTGGTGAGCAGCGGCTTAACTTCGCCGAAAAATTCGCCGTAGCGGTTGTTGAACCAACGGCCAATGTCATTGGTTAGTTCTAAATGTTGAATCTGGTCTTGTCCGATTGGAACTAACTGTCCTTTGTATAATAAAATGTCTGCGGCTTGGAGAATCGGGTAGGTAAGTAGGCCGGCATTAATATTTTTTTCTTGGTGCGCTGATTTGTCTTTGAATTGGGTCATGCGCTCCAGCTCCGATACGTGCGTCACAGTATTAAAAATCCAGCCTAACTCGGTATGACCATCAACCTCGGACTGAACAAAAAAAGTGGTTTTCTTCGGGTCGATTCCGGCGGCGAGTAGTTCGGCGGCCGTTGTCTTTATTTGCTTTCGGCGTTCTTCGGCGGACTGCATGCCGGTGAGCGAGTGCAGGTCGGCGATAAAAATATACATTTCGTACTGGCCGGAGTTCTGAAGTTCAACCCAATTTTTCACCGCGCCAAGATAGTTTCCAATATGAAGATTCCCAGTCGGCTGGATGCCGGAGATAATTACTGGCTTTGACATAGATTAATAATGATAATTTCGATTGGACGATATCATCATAGCACGATAAATCTGCTCCAGCAATATGACGCGCGCCATCTGGTGAGTGAAGGTGAGAGGAGAGAGCGAGAAGGTGCTGTTTGATTTCAGGACGACGTCCCGCGACAGGCCGAGCGGTCCGCCAATGATGAAGGTGATTGAATGCGATAAACTGGACCAATTTGAGAGATTTTTCGCGAAGGCTACCGAATTGAACTGTTTGCCCTTTTCCTCGAGCGCCACCACAAAATTGTCCCGGATTTTTTCCAGAACTTCCAAAATTTTCTTTCCTTCCTTCTCTTTGATCATTTCGACGGGGTCTTTTTCGCCAAACGGCTCTTCCTTAATTTCATGAAAAGTAATCTGTGTCGAAGACGAAAGGCGTTTCAGATATTCCTTCTCAGCTTCGCGCCAATATTCCTCTTTCAATTTTCCGACGACGATAAGATGCAGATGAATCATATGGCTGCTATTTTAGCAAGATTACGCTTAGTTGTCAATTTTTTTCTCCAAAATTAGCCAAAAAATGTGATTGACAAAAACGCGAAAATGTGCTATAATAATCCTATATATAATTAATCATATTCATATGGCAGGCAAACCAAGAGATCGAAGCGCGGGCGAGGAGGAAAAATTTGACATCGATAAAGCGCTGAATAACGCAAAATTTTTGGAATTTTTGTCTCGCGACCCCGATGGTGAATCTCTGCTCGAGGTACATGATGCTAAATCTATTGAGAATGTGCGTGAATTACACGAGAAGTTTGAACTCAATGAAAAGACTGCCAAGGATGTTTCCCGCTTCATTGAAACCTCGGTAGCAGACGAGCTAAAGAAGGCAGGCGTAGAAGATTATAAACTTGGCGATAGTGACACCAAGGCGATTAGTATGTTCCTCGAAGGCGCGGTAAAAGAGCCAGACGGTGAAGCGCGCCATGAAAAAATTTCCGCTGACATCGAAGAATTTGCGAAACTGAAAGAACAAATTGGGGAGGCTGAAGCGGCAATTCAAGTAGAACTTGATAAATTGGGCGGCGCTGAAGGTCTTGAGCGTCGCAAAAAGCTCATGGGGCAGGCGGAGAAAGCGGGAGTTAATAAATTTTTCAGCCGCTGGCTTGGTGTTGGTCGTACTGATCAGGGGGAGTTTGTTTTGAAACAACTTGAGGATGAATTCGGCATCGAGCTTGGTGGTATAAGAGGTCAAAAGAAAGCCGTTAAGAGCGCCGAAGCAAGCTTAGCTCAATTGGAGAAGCAAAAAGAGGCGTTGAATAAAGCCAAGGAGGCATTGGTAGTAGCCGCTGGCGGAGAGAAAGCGATTTTCAAAGTAATTCAAATCAGCGTTGCTCGCCGTATGGCTGATCTTGTCGGTACCGACATTCATGAAGCTCGCAAAGTACATGAAGCGTTGACTAAAGCCAGCGAAGGCGGACTTGATTACTTAGCGCAAGCTAGGGCGGGCGGTTTAACTGAGGCTGCTATTGAAGCAGAGGTGGCCAAGACGGTGGAAAAGGAAGTCGAAGAGGTTTTTCAAACGCTTCCCATACGGGAGAACGGCGCTTTGCGCGCTCTGGAAAAAGGTTTGAAGGACATACTTAAGAAAGACTCGACTGATACCGGCGCCAAGAAGCGGCTGCTCGAAATTTTAGAGAAGAATAAATCCGCGCTTCGCAAGACGGATCGAGCCAAGGCCATTTTGGTGGCTCGCACTATAGCTAAGCTTTATGAAAGCATGTTCTAAAGCGATTTTATCCCTCTAACTAATTTTGTATGAAACAATTAAATACCGCCGACCTCGAAAAAATGATGAAAGAAGGCAAGTGGGATAAGGTCGAGTCAATTCTCGACGAGTATTTGAGCGGTGAATTGAGTCAAGAGGAAAAAGGCGAGGCTTATGTTAATTTTGCTCAGATCTTCGCGCGCGTCAATAATCATTTCAGTAAGCAATACTTGGGAAATATGCAATCTACCCTTGGCGCTCTACGCAAGATCAAAAGTAAGGATGCGGAAGTTGATGCTGGAATCAGCGTCGCCAAAGTGCAGGAGAAGATTCAGAAAATGAACTAGGGACCACTAATATACGCACTAATTTTCACTAATTCGTATTGATTAGTGCGTACATTAGTGATCCCACTTATATCCACTAATTTTCACTAATTCGTATTGATTAGTGCGTACATTAGTGATCCCACTTCTTTTTATATTCCAAAAATTTATCTTCTTTAATCGCCGCGCGCGTATCCTCCATAAGTTTCAGCATGAAACGCAGGTTGTGGATGCTGGACAAGCGCAAGGCGAGGATTTCATCAGCCGCGAACAGATGGTGCAGGTAACTTCGAGAATAGTTTTTGCAAGTTGAGCAGTCGCAGGCTGGATCGATTGGGTTTTTGTCATTCAGGTAGGCGGCGTTCTTGATATTGAGGCGGTGTTTTTTTTCTTTATCAAAAATAAATAACATGCCGTGCCGCGCGAGGCGAGTCGGCGCGACGCAGTCGAACATGTCGATGCCGTGCTCGACAGCGATAAGTAAATCTGTGGGGTTTAGACCGATGCCCATGGCGTAACGGGGTTTACTTTCGGGGAGATGCGGCCTGACCCAGTCGATGATGTCGCCGGTCGCTTCCATGTTATAGCCGATCGATTCGCCGCCGATAGCGATGCCGTCGAAATCGAGAGACGCGATATATTTTGCCGATTCCTCTCGCAGATCTTTCGAGATCGCGCCCTGGATAATTCCAAACATATATCGTCGGTAGGGCAATTCCCCGCTTGGGCGGGGTAGGGGTGGGTTGGCTTGCAATCGTCTATGTTCCTCGAGGCTGCGCCTGGCCCAGCGGTGCGTCCGGTCCATCGCTTCTTTGGTATATTCGAGGCTGGCATCATCTGGCGTGCATTCGTCGAACGCCATAATGATGTCGGCGCCGAGTTTGTGCTGAATTTCAGTGGCGATCTCCGGAGTAAAATAATGCGACGAGCCGTCGCGGTGGCTGCGAAATGTAACGCCGTCTTCGGTGATTTTGACGAGCGATTGCGAGTCCTCTCCCTGCCCTCTCCTCTGCGGAGGCGAGGGTTCAACGTCCCTCTCTGCCTCCGCAGAGGAGAGAGCCGGAGAGAGGATTTTCTTCGCCTTCTGTAACCCCAAACTAAACACCTGAAACCCGCCGCTGTCGGTTAGGATCGGACCCGGCCAGTTCATAAATTTGTGCAATCCGCCGGCGCCCGCGATCACGTCTTCGCCCGGCTGTAGATGCAGATGATAGGTGTTGCCGAGGATTATTTGGGCGTTAATATTTTTCAGATCATCGCTGTCGAGCGTTTTGACCGTCGCCTGGGTGCCGACCGGCATGAACGCGGGCGTCAAAATATCGCCATGGTCAGTGGAAATCAGGCCGGTTCGGGCTTCGCCGTGAGCGTCCTTGTGCAGGGGTTTGAAAAATGGCATATTGGCGCAATTTTAACAGGGTTTGATGATTTGGGCAAGCCTCCTTGGGACATTATGTGGCTGATTACCGTCCATGATTTCCTCCCCCTAGGAGCGGGGAGGACGGAGGAGGGGGTTCGGTCACGTCAACACCATCCCGCCGACGAAACCCCACTCCTCGCCTCTCCCCTTGTAGGAGAGAGGGAAAACGATGATTGAAAATTAAAAAACAATATGTTAGGATTAGGTACTCCATATGATCAATTACGAAAAAGAATTAAATAGTGAGCAGCTGGTGGTCGTGCAAAATGGCGATGGCCCATGTTTGGTGTTGGCTGGAGCGGGTAGCGGCAAAACCCGAACGATAACTTATCGGGTCGCGTTTCTTCTTGGAGAGGGCGTGCCGGCTGAGAATATTTTGCTCGTGACGTTCACCAATAAAGCGGCGAGTGAGATGAAAACGCGTGTAGCAAATCTCGTTACTCTCGGTAGCGGCACCGGGGGGCAAACCCCACCTAACCTCCCCTTGGAAAGGGGAGGGAGTGTTTTGCCATGGTCCGGAACATTTCACCATATTGCTTATCGAATTTTGAAACAGTACGCGTCTTTGCTCGGCTATAAAAATAATTTCTCTGTGCTTGATACTGACGACAGCGAATCGATTATCAAAATTTGCATCAAGGAAAATAAACCGGAAAGCAATCAGCGTTTTCCCTCCGCTTCAAATGTGCTCTCGGCGATTAGTTTCGCGCGCAATGCTCAGCGTCCGTTGTCGGCGGTCATTGAGGAACGTTTCCCACAGTCGTTGATGTTTTTACCGGAGATCGAAAGGATCGCCGCCGCCTATGAACGCCGAAAAAAAGAAGCGAACGCCATGGATTTTGACGATCTTCTGTTAAATTTTCTACTTTTATTGTCCCCCTCTGCCGGAGAGGGGGTAGGGGGAGTGGGAGCAGTCGCGAGGAAATTTTCCACTCAGTTTCGATATATTCTCGTCGATGAGTATCAGGATACCAACTCGATTCAGGCCGCGATCATCAAAAAGCTTGCAGTTGTTCACAAAAATATTTTGGTGGTTGGCGATGACGCGCAAAGTATTTATTCCTTCCGCGCGGCGATGATTGAAAATATTTTGCAGTTTGAAAAAGATTATCCCGGCGCGAAAATTTTCGCTCTGGACCAGGACAAGAGCGCCTGGGATGAGGCCCTCGGCCGTAGCCCTACGGGCGAGGCCAAAGAGAAATTTGCGGGAAAAAAGTGCGACCTAAAGTTTATCAGCGCAAATTTCCGGCAAGTGGGCGCACTGCCGGGTATTCCCGAGGCAGACGGCATTATCTTCGACTTAGGTTTAAGTTCCGACCAACTGGAGAATTCCGAACGGGGATTTTCTTTCATCCGACGTGAGC
>CAYHHR010000008.1:0-5494 GCA_964356495.1 uncultured Gammaproteobacteria bacterium
TACCCCGAATCTGATATCTGATTTCAGAATTCCGATATGTCACGCTTAGCGTGACGTAATCACTTTGCGAAGTTGTGGCACGCTGAGCGTCCCTCTAACGACGCTCAGCGTCGTGCCGCGGGCCAGAATCGAACTGGCTACGCCTGCCTCTTCAGGGCAGCGCTCTACCAATGAGCTACCACGGCGTATTGCGAAAAATAACCTCTAAATGATAACAAATTTTTCAATGGAAGTCAATGATTGCTTTAAAATGGATGCTTTTTGTGTTTAGACCGCGCCTATGTTATAATATTCACAAATCCTACTTCTATGTTTGGGCAAAATTCCAATAAAAATCAAGCAAATCCGGAGCAAATTTTTATTTCTTCAGTTCCGACCGAGTCGGAATTAGAGCTGACCAGCGCCGAGACCGAGGGACAGCTTTCGGTAGACGTGCTCGAAACTGAAACCGAACTCGTGATAGTCGCCACCATGGCCGGCACCAAGCCGGAAGATATTGTCTTGCACCTGCACAATGATTTTCTCACTATTCGCGGCCGTCGTTCGCCGCCGGTCGAGGGGCAAGCGCGTTACTTTTACGAGGAGTGCTATTGGGGTAAATTTTCCCGAACTATCGTTCTGCCGGTCGACGTGAGAGGGGAGCTCGCAAAATCCGAATATAAAAATGGTGTTTTAACCATCAGTCTTCCGAAAATTTCCGTGCAAAAAACCATACCTATTTTAGTGGTTGAGGATTAATTTTACATGAACGAAAAAATTGAACAAAAAATATCTCGAAAATTCGTTTTTATTTTTCCGATAACGTTGTTTTTGGTGTTTGGTTTTTTGGCGCTTGGCATCATGGCATACGGCGCGATTTATCAGGAACGGATTTACCCGGGAGTTAGAATTGGCGATTATAATATTGGCGGAATGTCGCGCTTCGAGCTAAAGGATTTGATTGAAAATTTAAATAACCGCTATGCCAAAGAGGGGATTGATATTAATCTCGAGAAAGATTCCGGTATCCAAAAGGTAAAATTAAATACCGTCGGGTTTGGGGAGAGCGCGGTCGAAATGGTGCGGCTCGACAGCGAAGCGCTCAGTCGCGCGGCATTACAAGTCGGCCGGGCGGGGGATACCTGGCAGCAGTTTTTCGGACCAATCGGTTATCGCTTCAATCCCGTTACCTTGTCTGTTCCGGTAGTGATGAATAAGTCCGTTTTAGTTGATAATTTGAAAAATCTGCTGGCGCCATTTGAGGATAAGGTTCAGGATGCGGCAATCAGCAATATTAGCGTAGGTGATCTCACCGCCGAGATCGTTCCTGAAAAAAGCGGACAGATTTTTGATTATGATGAAGCGGTGGAAAAAATAAAAACTAATCTGGCGAAACTTTTTTTCGAACCGGTAATATTGAAACCAAAATTATTTTCTCCGGCCATAAACGTCGAAGATGTCCGCGCCGTCCTTCCGTCGTTGTGGCCGATGCTAAGGTTTGGCTCGCTTAAAATCGTCGCTAGTCCCTCGCCGTCCACTTCCTTTCAATGGGATTTGTCGGCCAACGAGTTGGCTAATTTTATCGAGGTTCGTCGCGACGCTGACGATAAACTGGCGTTTTTTTTGAATCCGGAGAAGGTAAATAATTATTTAAAATTAAAAATTCTGCCGTCGGTTGAAGTATCGCCTGTAGACGCTAAATTTACTACCGAAAATAATAAGGTAAAGGATTTTCAGCCAAGCTCTGACGGGATCACTATTGATTTTGATATTACTTATGCCGCGCTTAATGATAATTTTAGGCTGCGAGGTCAACAGGATATCGCGACCGGGACGATGATGGTTGTATTAAAGAAAGTGTTGCCTAAAATTCAGATTTCCAACAGCAACGATCTCGGCATCGTAGAGCTAGTCGGATCCGGGACATCCACTTTCAAAGATAGTCATAATAATCGCATAAAAAATATTGCCAACGCCGTGGTTCGGCTCAATGGCACGCTCATCAAACCCGACGAGGTGTTTTCGGCGAACAGATATGCCGGTCCATTCACCGCAGAAAGCGGTTTTTTGCCAGAACAGATTATCAAAGGGAGAAAACTCAAAGAAGAGATCGGCGGCGGGATGTGCCAAATCGGGACAACTTTATTTCGCATGGCAATGCAGACTGGGCTCCCTATCACCGAACGCCACAACCATTCGCTGGTGGTTCAGTATTATGCTGATCCGGTCAATGGCAACCCCGGCACTGATGCCACTCTCTACGAACCAACTCTTGATTTGAAGTTTTTGAACGATACCGGTCATTATTTATTGTTGCTGACGAATATTGATTATAAAAAACAGATGTTGACTTTCTCTCTGTGGGGGACGAAAGATGGCCGATCCGGTTCATATTCGCGCCCGTTGGTAAGCAAATGGATCCCGGCTCCGACCGAGGTCGAATATGTTCCTTTGGAAAAAAATGTTGATGCTGTCTACGGCGGGAGTCTCGCAAAATGTCAGCCTGCTTTCAAGGGCGCGGTCGCAAGCTTTACCTATAGCCGCATCACCATGTCCGGCGAAAAGATTGATAGAGTGTTTGATAGTTACTACCGGCCTTTGCCGAAAATTTGTCCCGCTACCTCGACGCCTGTTTCCGAGTGATTCATTCCATTAAAAAAAATCTCCCCCGACCGGTTAGGATCGGGGGAGTTTTGATTTTGATGGGGGTTGCCCCCCTAAACCGCACCCAAGAAGATGTGTTGCTGGCAAGCGCGAGCCGAAGCCGGCGCTAACAACGACACATCTCCATGCTTGTCGTGGATACGGGAAACTGTTGAAAAATCTTCTCAACAACTTCCCATATTCAGCGTTACGAGTCAGAGATGAAGTCTTACAACCTATTCTTGTCAGCTGATGTATTACTAGAGCTACCAGAGGTAAGATTGTGTTATAACTTGTCATCCCATAAAGGTCTAACAGGTTATAACTCCTAAGCTTATCATAAAACGAACCATGTGTCAAGGGGATAACTGTGGATTAGTCTTATTTTGGCTTACCTTAAACAAAAAACCGACCATTTTTGGCTGGTTTGGTTCCTCCCCCTTTCCAAGGGGGAGTTAGAGGGGGTTTGCCGTCCCTTGAGCAAACGTGACATTGTCTCGAGTCGCAAGGGACGGCAAACCCCTCCTCGCCTCCCCTTGGAAAGGGGAGGGGGCGAAATGAGAATAAATTACTTCCCTTTTTCGATCACCTTATCAATCAGGCCGTATTTCATCGCATCGAAAGCCGGGAGGAAATAATCGCGGTCAGTGTCTTTTTCGATAGTTTTTAGGTCCTTGCCGGTCGAGTCGGAGAGGATTTTATTCAGTCTGTCTTTTAGTTTCAAGATCCGTTCCGCTCTAATTTTTATGTCGCTGGCCTGGCCCTCCATACCGCCCATCACTTGGTGGATCATAATTTCGGAATTAGGCAGTGCCCAGCGTTTGCCCTTAGCGCCAGCGGCAAGCAGGACTGCGGCCATACTGGCGGCAAGTCCAACGCAGATTGTGTTCACATCCGGCTGGATATATTGCATAGTGTCGAAGATGGCCATGCCAGCCGTGACAGAACCGCCCGGCGAATTTATGTAGAGCTTGATATCTTTGGTCGAACTTTGATTGGCGAGGAAAAGCAACTGAGCGATGACAACATTGGCGACGCCGTCATCGATTTCACTGCCGAGGAAGATTATCCGATCCTGCAGGAGGCGGGAATAGATATCATAGGCTCTCTCACCCATGCTGGATTTTTCGATGACAGTCGGAATTAGATATTGGGATTTTGGCATATTTCAAGTTTACCCGCCTGAGCGGGTTCCCGTGTGCGGGACAAATAAATTTAAACAATAACTTTGGCCGTTTGGCAGGATATGCGTTCGGTTGGAGAGGCCGTCCCGTTCCGCGCGATCTTTGAAAAGTTGGGCCGGCTCGTCCATACGCTCAAGTGTGAGTCTGAAACTTCCCCAATGTATCGGTATGCAATGTTCGCTTTTTAAATCGCTGAACGCGTCGAGGGCTTCAAGTGGATTCATGTGGTGCAGGCCCATCCCAATCGGCTTGTAGGCGCTGATTGGGAGCAGAGCAATATCGATCCGATGGTTCCGGCCGATGGTTTTGAAATGCGGTCCATAGGCGGTATCGCCGCCAAAGAAAATCGTCCGTCCGTTCCTCTCAAGTGTGTAGCAATTGTAGCCCCGATGTTTACGTTCCCAGGGGACTCGCTTGCCCCAGTGTTCCGGTCGATAGGAGGTGACTGTCAGTTCATCATTTTTCATGCTTTCGCCCCAGTGTAGTTCGGTCGTTTTTCTAAATGGCATTTTATCTACCAGATCAGAACATTCCTTAGGAATGATGATCGCTTTAGTTTTGTCGACGAGCATACGCAGGGTGCGGAGATCAAAGTGATCAAGATGCGCGTGTGAAATTAAAATATAATCAATCGGCGGAAGCTCCTCGGCGTTGTACCCGTGCACGATTCGGCGTTTTGGTATCGGGAGCGACATCACGAGGACCGGATCGGTGAGAATCGTAATGCCGAAAAAATTAATGAGAACAGTCGCGTGTCCCACCATCCAAATGCGGATTTCGTTTGGATTGATTACGATCGGCTCACTAGGTAAATGTTGAACGCGACGAAATATATCGGTTAGCGTCTTCGCGAGCATGATAAGACTATAGGTCGGAATCAGCATCGCCTTTTTGAGTTTTCGTTTGGTTCGTGGAGACATAGTTTCGTCGGAGTTTTACGGTGTTCCGATAGGCGATTGCTGTTCAGATTGAAGGGGCGGCTGTGAAGCGGATTGGGATTGATTATTTTGATCACCAAGGACGATCGGGGCCACCTCGATAATTAAATTTAACTTTGGATTGTACATGAAGGCCTTGCGCGCTTTTGTATAAATGAGGATTTTATCCCCAACGCTGGCGTTTGTAAAGAACGCCTGTTCCTTTTTCAATTTCTCAGGATCAGTCACGGTAGCCACGACTGGCGTCTCGCCTCGGGGCAGTATGATGAGTTTCGAGACTTTATTTACCAGTTCCGCCGTTGATTCCTGAGCCGCCTTTTGGAGGTCATTATTTTTTAGTTTGACGTTTTCACGATAGTAATACGCAGTCGAGCCAAGAAATAGCATGGCGAGCAGGAATAAAATTAACAATCCGGCTTTGTTCGAGCGTGGCTTGGCTAACATTGGTTCAGACGTTTCGTCTAGTTCGGAAGTGACAGTCTCGTCTGACGAGTCCTCTAGGTCAAATTTATTTAGAGGCATTCTCCTGGTGATTGGCGTCATATTTATATTGTTTGTTCAAGGTGATTTAATTGCTTGGTGTCTAATAAAGAATTGCGTTTCAGAGCGGAGACTAATTCGCGCTTAAATTTATTTTCATGCTCGATGTGTCTATTTATTCGTCCGCCAATTTCGGTCTTCACATCGTCAAGTTTATGGTCCAAATACTCTTTGGTAACCATTTCCGATTGTACTTTGGTGACTTTTTGC
>CAYHHR010000008.1:5594-31200 GCA_964356495.1 uncultured Gammaproteobacteria bacterium
TTGAGTTCTGAAACATCCTGCTTGAGTTCTGAAACATCCTGCTTGAGTTCTGAAACATCCTGCTTGAGTTCTGAAAACTCCTCTTTACCCACGGCATTATCTTTAATAAAAGAAACTACTTCAAAAATATCGTTTAGGGTTGGTTCTTTTTCTTTTGTCATACTATTTCTTCTTTAAAATTTTAACAATTTTTGGTAATGTTATTTTAGCGCAGTCCTGGCAGAGCTGAAAATTGGTCCATAGAGTAAAGATTGAGTCTTTCTATTTTATCAGGTTTAAAAGGTAATGTCCATGAAATGACAAAATCCAAATTTCCAATTTCCAATCAAGGTCAAATAACTAATGTCAAATATCAAATCACGTTTTGACATTTGTAATTTGGGTTTTGTTATTCATTTGACATTGGAAATTGGAAATTTGGCATTTCATATGCTATTTTTTTAGCAATTGCAAAATCAATTTTATCATCCGTTCTTTATTTTTCGGATCGCTTTCAGCGACAAAAAGTGTAATGGCCGTAAGCGCTGGCGGAGTTATTTTTGAACGCTCAAATACACCGGCGCGATTCAAAAACCAGATAAAAGCGTACGCGCCGCTCCTTTTATTCCCGTCGACAAACGGATGATTTTTTACCATAAAATATAAAAGGTGCGCGGCTTTTTCTTCCACAGTTGGATACAACAGTTTGCCGCCAAACGATTGCATCACATTGCCGACTATGCCGGATACATTTCCAACGTTTCGTTCCGCGCCAAACAAGTCGGTTGCCTCATTCTTTTTAAGAAGTTCAATTTTAAAATTAGCAAGCGCCGTCGAAAGCTGTTCGGAAGTCACTATAACTGTTTTTTTTGTAGATCCCTTGATGGCCAACGTATCTTTATCATAAGCCTCAAGCGATAGCCAGGTATCGGCAAAAGCGGTTATGAGTTCCAAAACACTGGCATGGTCAATAGGCGCGCCTGCAGGCAAAAGATGTTTGATGTTTTCAATCGCTTTTTTAAATTCTGTGTAGTTGTTTTTGATAACTTTGGGATTGATTGTATATCCTTTGGTGATGTGTTGATGCAAAGTTTTTGTTGCCCATTGACGAAATTTGGTGGCGATTTTGGAGTTTACTCTATATCCAACAGAAATAATGGCATCGAGATTGTAGTATTCCATTTGATAAGTTTTCCCGTCAGCGGCAGTTGTTGCTTTTTTTGCAACAACTGAAGTTCGATCCAACTCTCCTTCCTGAAAAATATTTTTTAGGTGTCGAGAGATAACAGACTTATCGCGTCCAAAAACCTCGGCGATTTGATTGAGTGTCGCCCAAATAGTTTCTTTGCCAAAATCGCCCCGAAGTTCTATTGCTCCGGTTTTGGCTTGATAAATGATGAGTTTATTTTTTTTCATAGATTCCTACTTTCCCATCCTATACAACATCTGGATTTCAGATGCCGACAGCGCGCGGTTGTAGACGCGGACGTCGTCGATTATTCCATTTCAAAAAATATCCTTGCCTAATTTTTTTGCTTCATTCACAAAAAATTCCTGCCACAATTTATGCTCTATTTTTTTAATCATCCGAGGATAATCTTTAACTTCGATCGCTAACATAAATTGACTGCCAAGCTGAACAGGATCCACATGCCAATCAAACTTAATTTTCGCTTTTTTTGCTAAAGATTCAACTGACCATTTTGTCTGCTGAATAATTAAATATAAATCAATAAAATCGCGCGAGCGGGGTTTTTGATATATCGTAAAAATTTTATTTACGGCAATATCTAAAAGCCCATCCACATAAATTCCATTATATTTTTTTCTTTTTTCTATTGCCGGAAAAGGATAATATGTAAATTCCGTTTTTATTGTTTCCATTTTTAATTTCAAAAAAAATAAATTCCGGTTAAAACTTTGCTGGAAATCAATTTCTTTTATCCCAGCTTGTTTTGATATTTTTTTTAAAATGACTGAAATATCCTGCGGACCAAATTCATTTTCTGAAAAAAAATCAAGATCCTCGGAAAACCTGTGCATTAAATAATACTCGGCAAGAGCCGTCCCGCCGCCTAAATAAAAGTTCCCAACAATCATTTGCTGGCGGCTTAATAAAAGCAAAAGTTTTGATTGGCTTGCGCTTAAGATTGTTTTTTTGGCCACAATAACAAACTCAAAAACTTTTTTTTCTTCGGGTCAAGGTGGAGTTCTGGCCAAAACTTTTTTAGCTGGATTTTATCAAATTTTCCTCCGCCCAAACCAAAATTCACCATCTGCTCCAAATGCCAGATAGTGTATTTATGCTTGTCTTTTTTCAGTTCTTTTGTGTCTGTGCTCCAATTGTGCATAAGCTTTATTTATGCGGGTATTTTAGCATAAAAAAAGAGGTTTGTCTAGGTCGTTCCTCCCCCTAAAAGGGGAGGGAGACCACAAAAGTCAACCTACTTACCCATCACGCTTAGCGTGATAATCGGGACGCTTAACGTCCCATCCTATATAGTTGCATTACTTCCCTGGCCGACAGCGCGCGGTTGTAGACGCGGACGTCGTCGAGGGAGCCGTTCATAAGACCAGCTGCTCCATTTTGGATGGAACCAATATTCGTATCGCCAGTCTGTGTTGAAAATGACATTGCAGACGCAGTTCCATCAGGCACTCCATCAGCATAAAATTGAACATTACCTCCGTTTACAACAACCATTCCAAGATGCCACTTACCATCAGTAATTACCTTGCTTCCACATAGAGAAGTCGCGTTATTATATATGCATAAAGCATTTGTTTGTATATAATAATCCCACTGCGTGGAGCTCGGTCTTCTAGCTATGAGCCTTACATTATTTACGGTAGTTTTGAACCACGCGGATAATGTAAAATTATTTGTAAGTGTCGCGCCTGCTTGTCCAACATTTATCCAACTATTTGTTCCGTTAAACTTCATCGCCTGCCCGATTTTTCCAGGTACCGGTGTAACTGCTGTTCTTGTCCCATCATTCCCACTCCCGCTTTTGTCCGTCGTAGTATTTGCGGTCACATCTTTCCCATCCATCGTCCACCAGCCGACCAGGCCGGAGAGGAGGCTCGGGCGGGTAGCATCGGTCTTGTTTATTTTTCCGCCGCCCATTTTGTATAGCTGCATTATTTCGGATGCCGAAAGCGCGCGAGAGTAGATTCGGACGTCGTCTATTGAACCATTCCACCAATCAGCGACTTCTCCGCCATAGCCAATAAAACTCCCGCTGGAACCGGCCACTCTGGTCTGTGCGATTTGTTTATCTAAAACGCCGTCTATATAAAAAGTACTCGTAACTCCGTTAGATGTATAAACACCAAAATGCCATTTATTATTATTGTTTACTTTTGTACCCTCAAAACCATTTGGATTGCTACCTAAAGAATAACTAAACAGCTTACCACCGGTGCTTAACCCAAAGTAAACACCATTTTGAGAACTAATATTGTAATTATTAAGTATCGGTCTCTGACCACCAATATTTGCTATTTTAAACCAGGCGGACATTGTAAGGTTAACACCGGTGGTAAAAGGCGATAAAGTTATTTTACTACTACTCCCATCAAACTTCATCGCCTGTCCCAATTTTCCTTTGACAACTTTTATTCCGCCGTTCCTTGTCCCATCATTCCCACTCCCGCTTTTGTCCGTCGTAGTATTTGCGGTCACATCTTTCCCATCCATCGTCCACCAGCCGACCAGGCCGGAGAGGAGGCTCGGGCGGGTAGCATCGGTCTTGTTTATTTTTCCGCCGCCCATTTTGTATAGCTGCATTATTTCGGATGCCGAAAGCGCGCGAGAGTAGATTCGGACGTCGTCTATGGAGCCGTTAAAATAACGAAGTCCCGTCTGTGATCCGATATTAAAATCAGTAGGTGTCAATGGAACCAAGGCCGAAGTATTCGCCGTCTGGATCCCATTTACATAAAACTTAGTGACACCTGAAATTCGCTGCATAACTACGTGATACCACGCATTGGCGCGGGAGAAAGTGTAGCCTGGATCAAGCCACGCTACGCCGGGTAAGAGTCCCTGCAGTTTGTCTCCAGCACTCCCTGCGCCGTTACCAAGCCCAAAAGCGTAACCATTTCCCGTCACACCATTGTCTAGGCCATTGGATACCGCTGAGCCAAGTTGGTTTAAATTACTGGGATTTATCCAGGCTGACATTGTCCAGTCGTTAGTAACAACTGTTGGCGGAGTGGCGTCATTTATGTTTCCGCTCGTCCCATCGAATTTCATCGCCTGTCCGATTTTACCGGTGGTTATCGCTGTAGTTCCGTTCCTTGTCCCATTATTCCCACTCCCGCTTTTGTCCGTCACCGTCGTGGCCGTCACATCTTTCCCATCCATCGTCCACCAGCCGACGAGGCCGGAGTTGAGCGTTGGCGGGACAGAGGGGGTTTTGGAGAATATGGAGGCATGAGAGGGATTATAACCAAAAAAAATGATTGTTAACAATGATAAAAACAATGATAGCGAAATGATTTTTGTGATTTTGAAATGACTAAAATTCATACTTAATTTTTTAAAGTTTTTTGTATCTCGCGCTTCTTCCCAACCCAACTCGCTCTATCTTTTTCAGTTTGAGCAGGACCTCTAAGGTTTGTTTTACTGTTGGTCTAGCTATTTTCGTATTTTTCGAAATATCACCGGTGCTTGCCTCTTCCATTTTTTCAATATATTGCCAAACAATCAGCTGTTTTTCAGACAAAATCTTGGCAATGTTTTCTTTTGATAAAAGTTCTACGGCCATTTGTGATTGTTTTACAATAATATCTAGGAAAAATTCCAGCCAATCAGTGATATTTTCTTTTTCTGTTCCCATAGTTTTTTGACTGCGTCGCAAAGCAATGTAATAATCCGGTTTATTATCTTCAACTAATTTTTCATGAGAAACATAGGGCATATACAAATATCCCGCTTGGAGCAAAAGCAGGTTGGTAAGCACGCGCGACAACCGTCCGTTTCCATCGGTGAATGGATGGATTTTTAGAAATTCAATTAAAAAATTGCCAATTACCAGCAAAGGATGAAATTTGCCTTCTCCTAACGTGATTTGCGTCCATTCCACCAGATATTGCATTTGCCCGGGTGTAAGATATGCCGGCGTGGTATCAAAAAGAATGCCGACCGACTGCCCGGCTTCGTCTAACATATGAACATTATTCTCACTCTTTTTATATTCTCCACGATGTTTCTCGTCCTTATCTACATATTTTAGAAGTTCTTGATGAAAATGTTTGATGGCGCTTTCATTAAATTTCAAACTTTTCCATGAATTAAAAACATTTTCTAGCAATTCATAATAACCTCGCGCTTCCTGCTTGTCGCGATTGGTAAATTTTTGGATATTAATGCCGCGCATTAGTTTTTCAATATCTTCATCGGAAAGTTTCGCGCCTTCAATACGAGTAGAAGCGCCGGTGGAAGTAATCAAAACTGATTTTTTCAATCTTCCTAAAACTTGTGGAGAGAGTTGCGCCCCAGTCACCCATCGCCCTTTTAACTCATCAATTTTGGCGATTTTAGATACAATAATAGACGGAATTTGCTCAATTCTTTTGGAAAAATTATTTTCTGGCAACCGTTTTTCTGTTATTTTTTGGCTAGCTTTAGGCATATTTTTATTGGATACATTAACTATATCCAATTATATCCAATTATGCGGGCTGGGTCAATGTGTACGGACAGGAGGGATTTTTTCATAATTCGAATGTTCAAAATTTCAAAACCTATTTTTTTAACATATTTTTACGCTTTAAAAAATTCTTTTCCGTAATCACTCTTTGCCCTGTTTTTTGTTCTAACTCTTTTCTGGCGTTTTTGGATATCTGCCCGCCCTTTTTTCCGGCAATCGCATTTTCTTTAAAACCATTCGCGTTATCTGCCGTGGCAATTTCTTTTGTGGATAATTCGGCCAGAGCCGTAAATATAAGCTCCGCATCGCTCATATGGTCGCGTAAATTATGCCCGCGCAAACCTTTTAAATTTTTGCAATTTTTTTCGGTTGTAAATTTTGGTCATAAACCTCGGCATCTCTCCCTCGCCCTCTCTTGGAAAGAGAGGGATAACGATTGAAACCCCATAATTATTTTTGCGAGCCAGCGTTTAAACGGTTCGGCTTTGGGTGATGGGATGGATTGGATGATACGGAAAATGCCTTCGGTATTGGCGCAGTTCATTTGTTGTTTTCCACCTTCCGTGTTTATTTCAAGGGTATGTACAATTTGTACCCATCCTTTAGCCAGTTCCAAATCACGTTGTTTTATTTTTTGTATATACTGTTTTGGATCATTTGAATCAATCAAGACTAATATTATATCTTCAACTACAAACCACCATTCATTCTGGAATAGTGTTTTGCGAATTTGTTTACCCTTAAAAATAGCGATATGAGTAGCGGGTAGCATTAAATTAGGGTTTTGGGTTTGATTTGACATTGGAAATTGGTAATTTGTCATTTCACGTCTAATTTACAATTCCGCATTATCTCACATATACTTTATCCACCAGGGTATCCAGCAAGTCTTTGACGTTTTGCTGGGCTTCAGTTTCGGTTTTGCTGTTCACGAAATTCTGCCATTGGGCGAGGATTGTCGGGTCATTCAGCTCTCGAACGGCGTTCTCCAGTTTGAGCCTGGTCTCAAAATCGATCTCCTGGTTCGACTTGATGACTTTTTTTACAAAAAGTTTCATGAAAAGCAAATTCTTTTCGTTGTAGCGTTGGGTAGAAGCCGCGAATTTCGTCGCGTCAAGTTCCTTCATGGCGGAAATATATTGCAGGCCGAGGAAAATGTTTCCGGCAATGAGAGCGGCGATTACTGTCAGCCAAATTATTTTTGATCGCATACTTTTCTTTTTTTATCTTTATAAAAATTAATTATTAATAATATCGTCACGATGAGGAGCAAGGCCGTCTTCCAGTCGACATATTTCAGCCAGCCATATTGCGATTTGAGTTCGATGTTCATGTGCACTCCTGATCCTTCCTGCACGGGGAATGGCTCGCTTTGGTAGGATAAGTATCCGGACGTCTTGGCCGCCAGGTAATAGGTACCGACCGGCACCAGGAAGGAATAAGAGCCGCGGATATCGGTGAGCTGAGGATTTTCCTGGCCAAATTCTTTGCCCGGCCAATGTTCATATTTATTGGTTGTTTGATTTAATTGGTACAGCGCTACGGAAACATTCGGCAGACGCATTTCATTGCCGCCGATACTTTCATAGACATAACCCTCCGGGTCAACCACAGTGATGAGCCTGACCTGCTTTGATCCCAGATTCGGGTCTTCGTAGTCCATCACGGTGATGATCTCGTATTCGCCGGCCGAGATCGGGGAGGAAATGTCCGCAGTGTAAACACCGTCGTGGTCCGGGTCGGTATATTCAAATTTCTGTAAAACTAATTTTTCTTCGGTGGGGATCGGCTGGTCGAGAGGATAGGCGAAAACCGGTTCGGCGAAGATCGAGGATAGAATTTGCCTGAAGTCTAATTCCGCGCGAATTTGCGGCGTCCTCGATCGGAAAATCAGGTAGCCCGTTACCATTTTGACCGGATGATCGGGGCGGATTGTTAAGTGCAGAGGTTTGCCGGAGATAGTGCTGATTTTTTGTTCGGGCTGGCCTTTTTTGGAGAGTGAAAGCGTGATTTTGAAATCAACCAGCCGGTCGGCGACGCTCGCGAAAATTGTATTTTTTGGAATTTGTCCATTGTCGCTTTGGGTTGCTTCAGTGAGTCCTGGTAGATGCAATTCGGTTGATTTTAACTTAGATAAATCTCTGAATTTTTCCACTCCGATTTTGCTAAGCAGGTTGCTGACGGCCGGAAAATTTTTTTCAAGCGCCAGGAATTCTTTGGGCAGAGGCGCAAAAACAAAAGCATTGATTCTTTTCATATCAAGATAGCTCCAGCTTCCGGACATCGATGGTGGCGTTACGCTCGCGACGAAAGTTTCAATCGGAGCTTTTGGCAGTGGAGGCTGATTTCTAAATAGGCCCGGTATAAGTATGTTGAGATTATCAAAAAACTTCGCGATTGGGATACTGGGCAAAGAGAATTTTGGGACACTGATTGGCAAAGCATTGATAATCGAGCTTAGTTTTTTTATGATAATGGAAATAAGGCTCGGCGGTTTTTCCGCTAGGGGTGGGCGAACTTTAGGCGGAGGTAAAATTTTGATGGTTGGAGTTGGCGAGATTAAAGTAGTTGTCACAACAAGTGACGAAGTCCCCGCTTGGTACAGGGTAGGGTGGGTTGGTGGGGGAGAATAAGAATACCCGGGCGGGAAAGCTCCGCCGCCGCTTGGCGCAACGGTCTCGCTTGGCCGGCTGGCCAACGGTCGCCAGTCGGTTATGACACTGCAATTGGTACAGTCGAAATTTATAACTCCGACATTCGTGCCGGTCGCTTGTCCGGTAAATAGACCGTTTGAGTTTATAGTTACACCGGTAAAATTTATCCAACCCAGTTTCTCGCCCCAGGCATTACCGGATAAAATTCCTCCTGAAGTGTTGATCACGCCGCCGTTGGTGGGGTTGTGAGGTTGATCCAGCCATAGAGCTCGCTCCAGGCGTAGCCGGTGAGGGCGGAGTCGGTGATGTGGATGTTGCCATTCGCGGGAGCGAAGTTTATCCAGCCGGCTTTGGAACTCCAGGCGTATTTGTTGGCGCTGAGGATGGTGCCGTCAGTGGTGGAGGCGGATGCGAACCCACCCCGCCCAAGCGGGGAAAACAAAAAAATAATTAAACAAAAAATTGTCCAGTAAAAAATTGAACTATTAAAAATTTTGTTTTGTGGTTTAATAAATATCCTCATTGCTTCAAAGATATTTCCTCGCTTGGTTAGATTATATCATTTTATTAAAATACCAGCAAATGCGTGCGTCTTAAATCTCCTCCCCCTTTTAGGGGGAGGGCGGGGGTGGGGGTATTTTCGCGTAATTTAAAATTCCTAGTGATACCCCTCTCCTGCCCCTCCCCTAAAAGGGGAGGGAATGATATGAAACGCGGAAAAAAGATTAAATGAGAGAAAAAAACTAGGCCCGGTTATGCCGCATGTTATCCAGCGCCCAGGAGTATTCGATGAATAGGACCGGGATCCACTGCGGTTCGTTGTGAATGATGAACATGGTGGTGCCAAAAATCAAAGCGACGGTGTTGATGATAAAAAAGATGATATCAAAATATTCTTCATGGCGAGATGTTTCCTCGTTGTTGGTAATATATAGGAACGCTCTACCAACTGCGCTGTTGCTGAATTTGAATGGCATATATAATAAAAAAATCCCAAATCCCAATGTCCAATTTCCAAAAAAGTTGAATATATATCAGTATACTCTACCAATCTAGAAAAAGCCACCCCCTCTGCCTGCCGGTAGGCAGGCTTGACTTTATTTTGTTTTTCTGATATACTGTTTTTACAGAAATTTACATAGAGACCTAGTCGACCTTTTTAAATAGCTGTGTTATTCATTTTTCATAAATCTATATGAAAGGTACAATCAAAACCATAATTGCTGACAAGCATTTCGGTTTCATCACCCCAGAAGACGGCTCAAAAGACGTTTTCTTCCATGAATCCGGTCTCCAGGGAGTTCAATTCGGTGAATTGACTGCCGGAGTCGCGGTAACCTTCGATGTTGAGCAGTCTGACAAGGGGCCTCGCGCTACCAACGTCACACGCGCCTAATCTTCATTGATTATAAAAACAACCCTGCACCCTCCGTGGTACAGGGTTGTTTTGTTTTTATAAAGAAAGACCCGCATCGGTGACTCGACGAATTTCGTCGAAATCAAACCGATGCGGGTTTTGACTTGTCTGTTACCCGTGCCTCCGGTAGCCGATCTGCGGGTCGCAGCTCTTCTCGAACTGCCCCTCGGCGATCGCCTTGACGATCTTGTCGAGCGCCGCCTTCAGACGAACTCGGAAGAGAGCGGAAGAGTTTCTCCCCCCTTCCCGAAGTTGCTTTAGGAGATACTGCCTGATCTCCAACAGCTGGCTGTCCAGCTCCACGTACTCTTCGTTGGTCATGAACGTCATTGCGTACAAACCTCCTTTTTAACGCGGGGAATATCTGAAAGGAATAATAGTACATTATACTCCTAAATCAGCCTTTTGTCAATGGATGAGAGTCGAGGTTGTCAAAACAAAAACAACCCGGAAATTGAGTTGCTTTTGGAGCGGCCGAACGTTCGTCGGACGTTATGGTTTACACATCATAAATATCATGATCGCCAATCGTATAAAAACGAACAGTTTCTTTATCGGTAAAATCGAAAATAATCCGGTAGCTGTAGGTGACCGTGAAAGACCAATATCCCTCGAATTCACCCCGAAGTTTATGCGTTTTAAGTCGGGGATCGAAGGGGTTGCTACGGAAAATCTTTTCTTTTTGGATAGCAGATTTCTTGATTTCAGTGGGAAGTTTTTTGAACTGACGAACGAATTTAGGAAGGATGAGTATCTTCATAACATTTTTTGGCTTTATAAATCAGCCAAAGAAGTCAAAATTTTTCCCTTGCCGGAAACAAATGCTTTTTTATCTCGATGTAATTCTTCTGCAAGTTTTTGGCGTTTCCAGGCCCGCAATGCGTCTCTGATAAATTCGCTGGTACTGGCGTAGCCGCCCTTTTTTACTTCCTTCTTTACGTCCTTTACCAGAGTGTCAGGTAAAGAAATGTTGATGATCTGTCGCATATGTTTGAATAATAATTTGTAATACTTTGTATTACAATATCAGATTTGGTTTTGTTCGTCAAATATGGTCTAAAAAACAAAAACAGCTTTCGAGAAAGCTGTTTTGGTCGAGAAATTTTCCCGCGCTAGAGATTATACCGGTTCGCTGTTACGAATGACGTTTTCTCGGCCTTCATTGTACGCGCAGATAACTCCCCAACCATTTTTGATCTCTTTTTGGAGAGTTGATTCATGTGTTTTCATAACGCGCTCAACTGCCGCCGGATCAAGTTTATAAATTTCTTCCCAATGTTCCCGCGCGGTATTAGTGACAAAAGCGCTAACTTCATCTTTCGAAACACTTCCGTTCTCAAGTAGAATTTTTGTCGTGGCCATTTTTGCCAGATTATCATAGTAGCGACCAAATTCTTGTGTTATTTCAGGAGCGATATAATCGATATTTTTTTCAAAGGTAGTAAGACGGCCTTCGTATTGGGCTAATTTTTTTTCAAGCAATTCACGCTTTGATTCATTTAGCTTTGCCTCGTCGGCTGGGACAAATTTTTCCTCTCGCCCAGCCATATGTTCATTTGGCATAAAAATTTTAATATTAATGATGAGTTCACAATCTGCTCGATACGATAGTGTGTTTTAAAATTTATGTCAAACCGTAAAAAACGTATTGACGAAAGTTTTATTTTGACCAATAATAACTGAGCTAAAAGATCTGATATAACGTCAGATCACTTGGGAAGCCAAGTCAACAGCAAGGAGCAGGACATGTGGAGCAAGACGACGTTCGAGTGGGGAGGTCACGGAATCAGAGATCGGGTGGTGACGAATTTCGGATTGCGGGACAATGAACCGACTTTCCGGATCAGGAATCTCGGAGTCTGGATCGAGAACAACCGGATTGGACACCTCGATGTCGAGTTTGGGCCGATCGGTCTCGGTGATATTTCGAGAGGAGTGACCGAGCTTAGCGAATACCTCTTCAACAAGTTTGGGGAGTGCGGATACGTTCACAACGGCTCTTTGTACAAATTCAGGTTCAGCCCTATTAACGGCGAGAACATCACGGTCACCATGGCCAAGAATTTGATCTTGCTCCTCAAGGTGTGTTGCGGAAGCATGACCCCGCTCCTGCCGCCTCGCATCGTCACCGAGAATTTCAAAGGAAAGTTCTGTGGCGACATCAAGCCGGAGAAGAGCTACGGACAACAGCTGTTCGAGGATCTCTTGGTGCTCGGCGTCATGATAAAGTAGCCCAGCGCGAAATCGCGCCGCGAAACCCCTGACGCGTAATTCGGGGGAAATAAAAAACAACTTTGCGAAAGGCTGTTTTTTTATTTAGATCCCCTATACAGATTACGCTAGAAGAAGATGCCTTTTGGTGCTATACTTTAGTCCATAAAGTCATCAAGTCCATAAAGTCCGTCAAGTCGCGACTTTATAGACTTTAAGGACGCTATGGACTTTATAGATTGTTTTTTTATATTTATGTCAAAAAAAGTTTTAATAATTGGAAAAGGGAAAATGGGGGGTGTGCTCGGCAAGTTTATGGCTGCTTCTTTTCTTCGTCCGACTGTAATTTATTGGGATGTGGCGAAGGGCAAAGTGCCAAATCAAGAGGCGCTTGAAGTGTCCGCGCCACAGGCGGACGTGGTATTTTTGTGTGTTCCTTCTTTCGCGGTTCGAGAAGCAGCCGAGGCGATTGCTTTATTTCTGAGGAAGGGAGTCCCGGTCATTACTATTGCCAAGGGAATGGAGGCGGCGTCGGGTAAAACTATGGATGTGGTGCTTAAGGAATCCTTGCCTCGCGCGCAGCCATATGGACTTCTGAGCGGACCAATGCTCGTTGAAGAATTACGACGTGATAAGGGTGGTTTTGCAATGCTCGCCGTTAATGATGAGAAAAGTTTCTTACTTTTGAAAAAACTTTTTGCAGAGGCACCTCTTCATTTGGAATTTACCACCGCGGTGAGAGCTGTGGCGATGGCGGGGGTAATGAAAAATATTTATGCAATTGTGCTAGGGATAGCGGAGGGGTTGGGGTGGGGAAACAATCGTAAGGGCTGGATCGTGGCCGAGGCGATGGTGGAAATGGTTGCATTGTTTGAGGCCTGGAAGCTGCCAAAAGAGATCGCTCTCGGTACTGCTGGCCTCGGGGATCTAATTGCGACCGGTCTTAGTTCATCTTCTCGCAATGAACAAGTGGGAGAGAAGCTGACGATTTTGCAAAAAGGGCAAAGCGAAGGAACGGAGTCGCTTCCCGTTATACGGAAGTTAGCTCGCATGGTTGATGAGCGGCGTTTGCCACTTCTCAACGCCTTATGGAAGGTAGTGAAAAAAAACAAACGGCGCGTCAGGCGTTTGAGAAATTGTTGAAATAAAGTTTTTTCAAAATAAATTTCGGTCGATCCAAAACTATAAAAAAGATTATACTTATTATTATAACAAAAAATCGCCATCGAAGGCGATTTTTTGCTTTATTTAAATCTTTGTTGATTATTCCCTGTTAAACCACTTCATAAACCAACCAAACAGACTAAATTTGTTTTCATCTGCTTTCAAGAAGGCCTCTAGTTTTGCTTGCGCCCGAGTAAGGACTTGGACCTGCTCCAAAGTGCTCGTCGCACCGGTGGAAGTGGTCATGCTGGCCAGTAATCGGTTGAGCCGATCCAACCGATTTGCAGTTTTCACCATCTCGCTGCGCAGCATTCCTAAATTTTTATAATCAGTCCCGAGGAAGAATGTTTTTAACGAGCCTCTGCTTTCCACTTCTGCGATTGCTTTCGTAGTGGTAGCTTCCGACTCATCCTGCTCTCTGGCCACCGCACGGACTTCTTCGCCGATCCCGCCCTTGTTCCTGTCCGCGACCTTCAGTAAACCTTGCACGAATGATGCCACCGCGCTACGATGTTCGTCGGCTTCATTTTCTCCTTTTTCTTCCCTCGCCGTTCCCGTGCCATTTTCATTTTTGTCTTCGTCTTCCCGTTCATTAGTTCCGGTTCTCGCTTTGTCGCTTTCATCGCTATCATCATCTTCATCATCATCCTGCTTCACAGTACCGGTCCTTACCTCGTCGCTATCACCCCGTTCACGAGAGGAAGTTTCCGTATTGGCGAAAGTTGATTTACCAGGCAGAAGCATAGCCAATATTGCAAAAAAGGATATGGCTGTGTATATTTTATTTTTGTTCATATTTATTAGGTTATATAAGTTATTGGGTAAAAATATTTAAGAAATCGACCACTTCTTTTTTAAATTATACCACAAAATAATATCGTACGCAAAAAAATAAACCACTAGGTTTGTTTTTTTTGCTCCCGTCTCGGTCTAGAACCGCAGTGGTTCAATCAGTGAGAAGGCTTTTAGGCGATTTCAAACCTGGTAAATTGACGGGAGTCGGTCGAGTAACAAATGAGACAAATAAGACACGGGTAAGTGTTTTTTAGTGTGTATCAAAATTGAAAAATAATGGCTTTGCTCTGCTGAATTTTTGAGTAAGATTAAATGGGACAGGTGTCTCATTTTGTTTGCACTGGATTACCGAATTAACAGCTCTCAACACGGATTCTTGAATTTAAGTATTCAATATGGTATTGCGCTATTTTATATTTTTGCTAGTATATTCGCATTATATTGGATATGACTCTAAACCCTCAAGACAAAATAACCCTCTACAAATCTCTCTTCATCGGCCGCACCGATGTATTTGCTCAACATTGGGTTTCCTGGGACGGACAAAAGAAGGGTTGGTTTCCGGTTCACACCGATCGCACCAATAGTGTCTATGCAAAGCTCACCGACAGCGCTCTCGAACAACATCTGCGAGGCGACAAGACAATTGGCATCTACCCGCTACTTACTAATAATACTTCGTGGTTTGTGGTAGCTGATTTTGACGGGGAACGTTGGAAGAAGGAAGTTGAGGCGATTGTTTTAATCGCTAAAGAATATGATTTGCCAACATATGTGGAGCGCTCACGCTCGGGAAACGGCGCCCATGTTTGGTGGTTTTTTGAAGCTCCCTATCCAGCGTTTAAGAGTCGTTCAATTTTTCTGCATTTCTTGTCGCTATCCAACAGCATTGATCCATTGGATGGTAGGCAATGTTTTGATCGTATTTTTCCCAATCAAGATTATTTGTCCGGCAAGGGTCTCGGCAACCTCATCGCCTTGCCACTTCAAGGTTCAGCTCGTAAAAATGACAACGCAGTGTTCCTTGATTCAGAGCAGAATTTCACACCATTTATAGATCAGTGGTCGCTATTACAATCGGCGCAAAAAATACCAACCACCAAACTTGAGGAACTTTATACCAACTTTGTTGAGGAAAAGAAAACGAATAAATTGGCAGCTAAATACACTGGCACGGGTTTGCCTTTAACCATCGGCGCCTACATAATAATTCCTAAAGCATTCATGTTTAAGGAATTGGCTACTTTTCTCGGCGAGCACCTTAACTTTTTTAATATTGAATACGTCGTAAAACAACGAATGGGTCTGCCAACGTATGGCACGGAACGATATTTTAAAACTATTGAAAAGGATGACGAGAATATTTTGCTCCCGCGCGGTTTCCTCGTTTCTCTGCTTCGTTTTCTGATTGAACAAGAAATTCCTTACCAGATTATTGACGATCGTTATAGTGGCAAGCCGACTGGATATAATTTTTCTTGTTCACTCTTTGATTATCAGGCCGCCGCAATTACTGCTTTCAAAAATACCGACACTGGCATCTTAGTCGCTCCGCCCGGATCAGGTAAAACAATTATGGGTTTGGCCTTGGTAGCCGAGAAAAAACAGCCGACATTAATTTTGGTACATCGCAAACAAATTGCCGATCAGTGGGTCGAACGCATTGAACATTTTTTGTGTATTCAGAAGAAAAAAATTGGGCAATTTGTAGGGGCTAAAAAGAAAACACAACTACCAATAACAGTTGCCATGGTGCAAAGTTTGGCTCGACTTGATAATCTCGCTGACTTCGCTAATCAGTTTGGCACTGTTATTGTCGACGAGTGCCACCACATGCCTGCAAAAATGTTTCGCCAAATTATCACTAAACTTAAGCCAACTTATTTATATGGTTTGACAGCTACACCAGATAGAAAACACAACGATGGTCGACTCATCTTCATTTATCTAGGTGATATTGTCCACGAAGTCAAAAATGTGCTGAATAAAAACGTAATTGATGATGGAACTGCCTTAAACACCCATCTTGCCACACTTTACAAAAAACCCACCGTCTCTATTATCACTAAAAGTACCGTACTTAATTTTCCTTTTAAAATTTCAGCTCGCAATTGTCAACCGGCTATAAAATCATTGTGTTTTGATACTGCCCGTAACCAACAAATTATTGATGACATTGTACGAACAGCTCAATCGGGGGAAAAATGTTTGGTACTTTCTGAAAGAAAAGAGCATGTTGACCTCTTGGCAGAATATCTCAAACGAGATTTCGAAATTATTACTATGACTGGAGACTTGGCGATAAGAAAAAAAAAGAGAAAGAAAAACAAATCTTATCCGGGCATTTTCAAATTATTCTGGCGACGGGACAGCTGGTTGGCGAGGGTGTTCATTTTCCGCATCTCGATACTCTATTTCTCGTCTATCCATTTTCGTTTGAAGGAAAACTTGCGCAATACGTTGGCCGGATGCTCCACAGTGATAGTTTGGCGAAAACAGTTTACGATTACCGCGACGAGTTGGTTCCTTATTTTGAACGGATGTACAAACAGCGAAAAAAGTATTATGATAAACATTATCCAATATCTGCGCACGATCAAAATAATGCTTGAATTTTCATAAATGTATGAAAGAAACTAGCCAAAAATCACAAGTAATTATTTATATTACTGAAGACGGACAGGCTAAACTCCAAGTAAAAATGGAAAATGAAACTGTTTGGCTTACTCAAGACGAAATGGCCACTCTTTTCGATAAATCAAAATCAACGATAAACGAGCATATACAGAATATTTATGATGAAAAAGAGCTTGTTTCAGTACAAACTATGAGAAAATTCGGAAATTCCGAATTTTCTACTAAGCCTACAAATTATTATAATCTCGACATTATTATCTCCGTCGGCTATCGTGTTAAATCATTGCGCGGAACACAATTTAGAATTTGGGCAACGCAGCGGCTTAAGGAATATATTACCAAAGGGTTTGCCTTAGATGATGAACGACTAAAGCAGGGTGATAATAAAGCGCGCTATTTTGAAGAACTGCTTCAACGGATTAGAGATATTCGGAGTAGTGAACGGAATTTTTATCAAAAAGTAACCGACATTTACGCCACAAGCATTGATTATAAAAAGGACGACGAGCTGACGAAAGAATTTTTTGCGATTGTTCAAAACAAAATGCATTATGCTGTTCATGGACAAACGGCGGCAGAAATTGTGGCCACAAGAGCGGATAGCAATAAACCAATGATGGGGTTAACAAATTTTAAAGGTAAATATATTACCGCTCAGGACGTTAAAATAGCTAAAAATTACTTGTCCGAGAATGAACTGAAACAACTTAATTTAATTGTTTCTCTCTATTTGGATTTTGCGGAGCTGCAAGCAACAAATGGTCGGCTGATGAAAATGGCTGACTGGATTGGTAAACTTGATGATTTTCTAAATTTAAGCGAGAAAAAACTTCTTACAAATGCTGGCAAAATAAGCGCCGAAGAGGCCGCGTTGGCAGCCAATGATGAATTTAAAAAATATAAGAAAGAGCAGGGCAAAAATCTTATTTCTGATTTTGATCAAGCAGTGCGGGGGTATTTAAAAAGTAAGAAGAAAAAGAAGTAGTGCGTTAGCAGGTTCTAGAAGATCGAGATGGTCGCTAAACAAGCGAAATCGTTTCGGTCTTTTTTGTCCGTTTTTGCGAGACCAAAAGCAATAGTAACTTATCCTAACATCGGGACTAATAAAGTCTCGCCAAAAAAAATTAAAAAAATCCGCCAAAAGCGGATTTTTTAGATTATCGAGCAACCCTGACGTGACTCGGTCATTCGATAAGAAGAATAGTGTGCTCGCCGTCTCGGTCTAGAACCAAGATAGCTCAATCAGTGAGAGGGCTTTTGAGCGATTTCAAACTAAGAAAAATGATGGGAGTCGGTCGGGCAGGTAGTATAACTGAAATGAGACAAACGAGACAGGACTGACGAACTTTTGCGTGTCTCATTATTAAGGTATTCGCACTTAATAGACCCAAACACCGATAGCGAGTAAAGAAAATCTAACAATGTAAAACGAGGCGAAATGCATAAGGTAAAACCAAATTTCATCGAACATGTTGATTCCCCAAATTTTGAAGGATACATAAAATATTACAGAATGAACGACAAAATATGAAAGACTGCCGATGAGGCGATTGGTTTCCGGGGAAAGTCCGTTTTCTGAACGATAATTTCTATTCCATTTGCGATACATTGTTTTAATTGATTATGATTTTCGTTTATTCCAAAGATGTTCAACTCTATCGTGATATCGTTTGAAAAACCAGCTGGGAATAGGAAAACCTGAAACCACCTGACAGTTATATTCCGAAACCAATCGAAGAACTTTTGATTCTCCTAAACCTGACTCCTTACTGACAAGCTCTAAGCTGGCTTCAATTATTCTGATTTCATCAATCAGTCTTCCGAGCCGAATGGCCCAACTCAACAAATCCAACGAAAGTACTAATGGCAGGAGCAAATATACTGCATAAACGATTTTCAGCGTCGCAGAGGCATTCACGATATCAGTGGATGTAAACGTAATTACACCCACAAAAAGAAGTGTGGATCCTGCTAAAGTAGCGGTAACAAATTTTCTTAAATAATAATATAGGTGGCGTGTCCAAAAAGCCGATTCGGCAGTCATTTCTAGCATTCGTTTGGCGCCAAGAATGACGTCAGTTTGGTAATATTTGTGGTCTGTTGTCCTTGCTTCCAATTTATTTAATAATTTTTCCCCAGCTAAAAGTCTCCATTCGCTAAATTGTGTTTCTGAAATTAACCAACCCAAAGACTCTGACAATAGCGACTGTCTCCTCATTGTTTCTGCATTACCATAGGTCTCTTCAAATTTCAATTTAAGAATGTAGGATAATCCTAGCACAAAGAAACCAATTATAGCGGCGAATACGTTACCTTTTTCACTAAGGTGTAGAAAAGTTACCAGCACCACCAATAAACCAGCGACTGTTTCTGTTATCATCGCCGAGTACCAGTAAGTAACTGCCCTATCAAACAGATAACCTGCCAGAACTCTTAATTCTTCACCTTGCTTTTTTACACTTTCATCCATATGTTTAGATTACAAATTTATCACCCAAAACAGACTTCCAGGCTTTCAGCTTTCTTTCAGGGTTACCGAGACCGAGCATGCTTACTGTATTAATAAGACTGCTTGTTTCAGCTATCCTTTGTAGTGTTTTCTGGCGATTCTCTGGACTCAAGTACTGATCAATTGGATCACCGAGCTTGGTTGCGTCTGGACATGCGATAGCAAGATACTGGGTAACATTTTCGAAGAAAAAATTCAGCGCATCACCATAGTGTTGTATTTTGGTCGGAATGCCGCTGAACACATACCAGGATAGAGTTTCCAGATGATATGACTGTAGGCGTTCGGCATTATAATCGCGATTCCAGTGTTTTAACAATCGCACAAGACCAGAAAATTGGTTATTATGGTATTTTTGATAATTTTCCGAAATTTTTTCATCGATCTTTGGATTGGTTTTTAACCAATAATCCTTGTCATTGCCAGCAGGAATGTAATAGAAGTCCTGCGATCCATCACTTGGGACAATATGAAAGCACGGGACTACATCAATACCGAGTTTATATGAATCAAGCCAAACATTTACAGCCTGGCCATCCTCCTTGATTTTAGACATTGGATGGGATTCCATGAGCACGTCTCTAAATAACTCCAAAACTTTTTTTGAGCTTAGCAGTCCATTTTCACCAAAATGCTGTAAAATCGGATTTCCTTGTTCGCCACTACCTCGGACTTCAGCGTTTAGATACTGACCTTTGTCGAGCGGTATCAGGCCGGTTCCGTCCATCACCATCATCACATCTATGTCATTCAAAGGAAATATTTTTGTCCCGCGGGCGTAAGAACCACTCAAAAAATCACCATCTACAAAAAGAGGAAACGAACTGTCTCGCTCATTTCTGTTCACCAACAAATCCCTAATGTAGTTATGACTAATTGAGCCTTGCGAAATTTGTGCAGCACTGAGAGTCAGGTGGTTGTTTAATAATGTATTAAGAGCTGTGTGTACCTGAGGCATACTAGTATTTTTTATCCTTAATTGACCTCGGATCGTTTCCCGGTTTTACCGTATCACTGTCTCTGATAGGGCCATTCGGACTGTGAATTCTTACTTCACCGCCGCCGCTGTTTGAAGAAAGTTCTTTGGCCGCTTTTTCGGCTTCCGCTTGCGTATCGAAGTAGCCAGCGACTCGATCTGCTTTTTCACGTTTAGCGACCCACTTGTCGACATCCTTGTTTTTCATGACATGATAATTTGCCATATGGTTAAGATTTAGATGGCCGTTTCAAGACGGCAATAATTTTTCCATTAATTAAATAGTCACCCGAGTCGTCGGGGTGGACATAGATAGGGGCTAGCTCTTCGGTCGATTCGGATTCTAATCTAATCTCATTGTTCATTTTATCAAAAAAATACTTTTTAATGTTCGCCACATTGTCAATTACAGAAAGAACGAAATCGCCATTTCTTGGATTGCGGTAGGTACCATCGACAACAACAAAATCACCACTCTCAATATTTTTTCCGCCGACAATCGCCTTGTTCATGGAATTGCCATCGGCTTTAATAGCGAATAATCGTCTTTTTTTAACGGACATTACATTTGAGGGTAGAATTTTTTCAGAAACGCGCACATATCCATCGATGGTTTCGTCAGCGAACACCGTGGCCAGACCACAGCTGGCGGCACCCACAATTGGTATGTCGATCCACATACCGTGCCGAACGGCGGTGTCATCCGCTACACTATTAACCTCAATTATTTCAAACCGTAAGTCCGTGCTCCTCCTTATTTTCAGATATCCCTTTTTGACCAACTGGTTAAGGTGATGCTTCACAATTTGCGGATGTTTTTCACCAAGCAAACCCCCAAGTTCACGTAGCCCAATCTTTCCGGGATTATTTGATCGAAAAATTTCCAAAAGCTTTTTTTGTAGGCTGTGCATAAGTTATAAAGAGTGATTCAAGGGATTGGGTGAATAATGGCTTAATTATAACGTAGTCCGGGTTTGCTGTCAAGTAATATTATTTAGGATTTGACAGGGTTGTCTATTTGATCTACAATATCCAACATTATGGATATACAACTAACAGACATACAAGTACATACCACCGAAGTTCGGAACCGACCGTCAATTTGGCGATTAGTGCAAAAATCGTTCAGGAACAAAAAACCAGGCCGCATATATTTCAGGAATTTTGAGTTTCAATCGGACGGAACGGTAAAATTTTATCTGGACATTCCGAAGGATCTTCAAGAGCAACTAGAGAAAACTGGCGAAAAACTCCGCTTGGAGATTCCTGACAATTTACCCGTTTTCCCTGGCAAAGATACAATGGAATTTTTAAATTCTAAACGATATAAAAAATTAGTCGAAGATGACAAAAATTAAACCAGTGAGTATCACTTATTTCGCTTTCAAGCGATAGGAGTTGGGAAACCTAGTCAGTTCCCCATCAAAGAGGCTTTGCCTCGGTCGTGCCCATTTCGTAGTGGAAACAATGAAATTATTTCTTTGGTTTCCACTGCGAGGTGGGCACTTTTTATTTCTAAGCATATACAATATGCCAACCAAACTTTCCTGGCACACAGAAAAACGCCACGTGTCAGCGCTCATCCCGAATGATAAGAATCCTCGGATCATGAGCGAAAAACAAATTGAAGATCTCAAAAATAGTCTTCGCAAATTTAATTTAGTGGAGATCCCGGTGATCGACAGCGGGAATAAGGTGCTGGTCGGGCATCAAAGATTAATGGTGCTGAAACTGCTCGGCCGGGAGAATGAAATAATTGAAGTTAGAGTGCCGAACCGCAAACTGTCGAAACAAGAGTATGATCGGTATCTTCTGACCAGTAATCGGGTTCATGGTGACTGGGATTGGGAAAAATTAGCGGCTAATTTTGAGATAGATATACTGCTCGATACCGGATTTGATGAAATGGACCTGACCAATATTTTCGACGACGCCCTTGAAACCGAGGATGATAATTTCGATGTCGAAAAAGAGCTGGCTAAAATAAAAAAGCCGGTTACGAAAACTGGAGAGATGTTTCGGCTCGGCCAGCACTATCTAATTTGCGGCGACTCGACCGATCCGGCGGTTGTCACTCGATTAATGAATAAACGGCTGGTCAATATGATTTACGCTGATCCGCCATTCAATATAGGACTCGATTACAACAAGGGCATGGGAACCAACGGTAAATACGGCGGCACGACCAATGATAAAAAAAGTGAACCGGAGTATAAACAATTTTTGAAGCAGACATTAACGAATGGGCTGTTGGTGTCGGAAAAGGATTGTCATTGCTTTTTCTACTGCGACGAAAGATACATCGGCCTTCTGCAATCCATCTATGGTGAACTCGGACTAGTTAATCGCCGAGTTTGCCTCTGGCTAAAAAATAACCAGAGTCCCACTCCCCAGGTTGCCTTCAACAAAGTCTACGAACCATGCGTCTATTCAACGCGAGGCACTCCATATCTTTCACCAAGAATATTGAATTTCAACGAAGTCCTTAATAAAGAAATCGGCTCTGGCAACAAATTAATCGATGACGTTCTGGATACGTTTAATATTTGGCTGGCCAAAAGATTGCCAGGAGCTAATTACGAACATCCTACCGAGAAGCCGCCGACTCTCCATGAAAAAGCTCTGCGACGCTGTACCAAGCCGGGCGACATCGTACTGGATCTATTCGGCGGTTCGGGCAGTACCCTTATTGCCTGCGAGCAACTAAAGCGCCATTCCTTCCTAGTCGAGAAGGAACCAATATTTTGTGATTTAATTATTAGAAGATATGAGCAACTTACAAAAAACAAAGCCAAAAAAATTAATTAAAGCTGGCGACCTGTTTGCCCTGGGAGAGCACCGATTACTGTGCGGGGACGGAACTAAGGCTGAAGATGTAAAGATATTGCTGAACGCCGGTACCGTTAAACTGATTTTGACTGATCCGCCTTATGGGGTTGCATACGTTGAAAGTAAATCCGGTTTTAAGCAGAGGCTGTCGGCAACTAAAATTATTGCCAATGACCACTTTCAAACCGACGCCGAGTATCACAAATTCAGCAGAGCGTGGCTGGAAGCAGTGAAACCGTATTTGGCAAAGCGAAACAACGCATATATTTTCAACTCTGACAAAATGGTTTTTGCCCTGCGAAACGCCATGCTTGATTCCGGATTCTACTTTTCACAGCTTTTAATCTGGGTTAAAACTCAGGCCGTCATCGGCCGACTCGACTATTTACCGCAGCACGAACTGATAGCTTATGGCTGGCATGGAACTCACCAATTTGAAAGGTCAAAAGATAAAAGCGTTCTGATTTGTCAGAAACCGGCCAAGAGCAAACTCCATCCGACGATGAAGCCGATATCGTTGTTACGAAATCTAATTCTCAACAGCTCGAAGATCGGCGATGTTGTCTATGATCCGTTCGGCGGTAGTGGCAGTACGATGATTGCCTCCGAGCAAACGCGACGCAAGTGCTGCATGATTGAGCTCGATCCCGAGTATTGTCAGACTATAATTAATCGCTTTGAGAAGCTAACTGGAATCAAGGCTAAGCCGATTTACTATGAGAAATAGAAAAGACAAGACGCTTATTGTGGAACAGTTGAAAAAAACTCCCATCATCCAAATTGCTTGTGAAAAACTTGGAATCGGCAGAGCCACCTTCTATCGTTGGAAATCCGATGATAAAGTTTTTTCAAAGTTGGTTGATGACGCCTTGGACGAAGGGCGATGGCTGGTAAACGATCTCGCGGAATCACAGCTTGTCAGCGCCGTTAAGGATCGCAATATGCAGGCGATAATGTATTGGCTGAAGCACCATCATAAAGATTACAAAAATCGATTGGAACTTGAGGGCACCATAAATACGATTCAGGAACTCTCTCCCGAACAGCAGGCCCTTGTCAAAAAAGCGCTCGAACTTTCATCATTAACCCTATCATATGAAAATACCAACATTGAAAACCAACCCTGAAGAAACAAATATTCTGGATGCAATTATCAAGGACCGTTTAGTCCGCCTATCGGTGACCAGAGATAGCCATCTGTTATTTTTTAACATCTACTTTTCACATTACGTGAAATATGAAATTGCAGAATTCCAGAAGGACATCTTCCGCATCACCGAGGATAAATCCAACAAGCTCGCCTGCATCGTGGCGTTTCGCGGATCCGGCAAATCGACCTTGGTAACTTTTTCCTATTCACTGTGGTCGATACTTGGCAACCAGCAAAAGAAGTTCGTGCTGATCGTTTGCCAGACGCAAGCGCAGGCGAAGCAACACATGACCAATCTTCGATATGAGCTCGAGCATAACAAACTACTGCGAAGCGATCTAGGTCCGTTCCAGGAGGAAACCGGCGGAGAATGGGCAATGTCGTCCCTGGTATTCAGCAACACTAAAGCGAGGATCACTATCGCCTCAATCGAGCAGAGTATCCGCGGTATCCGGCATTACGAAAATCGGCCAGACCTGATCATCCTTGATGATGTGGAGGATTTAAATTCTACCAAAACGCTGGAGGGGAGAAATAAAATATTCGAGTGGTTTACCAGGGAAATTGTGCCACTCGGCGATATTGGAACTCGGATTATAATTGTTGGCAACTTGCTTCATGAAGATTCTTTGATGATGCGGTTGAGGGTCAGAATTGACGATGGCAGCCTGGACGGTATTTTCAAGTGGTACCCGCTTCTTGATGACAAGGGTAAATGTTTGTGGCCTGGCAAATTTGATACTCAGGAAAAGATCGATGATTTGCGTCGCAGCGTAGCCAATGAGCTGGCGTGGCAGCAAGAGTATCTGCTCAACATTATATCGGACAGTACGAGAGTAATTTTTCCGGAGTGGATTCACTACTATGATTCTATTCCTAGAGGAGATGTTTACGGAATTTTTGTAGGCGTCGATCTTGCGATCTCGCTCAAGGAAACGGCCGATTACACCGCCATCGTATCAGGAGTACTTACAAAGGAGAATAAATCCAAGGATATAAAATTATACATTTTTCCCAACTCAATCAACAAAAGGATGACATATCCCGAAACGATTCAAACGATAAAGAGCCTAGCCGGCACACTCAAATATGAGGTAACTCCGAAAATCGCAATTGAATCAAACGGTTTTCAACAAATATTTGTTGACCAACTCGGTTCATCAGGTCTTAATGTTGAAGGTATTAGAAATACTACTGATAAAAGAAGCCGGCTTGCCATGACTTCTCACTACGTGCAGAACGGAACGATTCTTTTTCCAAAACAAGGGGCTGAAGATTTAATTACCCAGCTCACCGGGTTTGGAATAGAACATCATGATGATTTGAGCGATGCTTTTGCGTTAGTGGTGCTTCAAATAGTGGAACCAATGGAGTCACACCGTTCGCTCAATAATTGGCTGGACTTGTGCGACGATTGGAACCGTGGAAGTTGGAGGCTCTAGGATTACTGACACTGCGGGCTAAGAGTTTTTGAGGGGTATGCTTTTAGTAATTCATCCAGAGTATTATACGTTTTTAGATAACTCGCACTTAGATCTTTCCATATTAAACATGCTTCTGGATAGTAATATTTAGAGCTGTAATGCGAAGATGTATAATACTTGCTCGTAGTAACGCCGGTTAGGTTT
>CAYHHR010000009.1:0-30571 GCA_964356495.1 uncultured Gammaproteobacteria bacterium
TCCCAAGCGATATTGGCATATCTGAGGGTAGCGAAAACATTGGCAACCGCTCGTCGCATTTTTACCGCGCTAATCATTTCCATCGCCTTGGTGATCTTTCGGGTATTGCTGATGGATTTGATGCGTCGTTTGATTATTTTGGTGTTAACCGGCATAACTATGATTTATTATATTCCGTTATGGCTTCTTTTAATTCTTTTTCCGTAGCTTCATCCCAAACATTCTTACCAATCTTTTCGAGCAAAAGTTTATAGCGGTTATCCAGGAACTGGTGTAATTTATTTTCCCAGGTTGCCATTTCTTTCACGTTCACGCTATTTGCAAAACCGTTGTTCACGGCGTAAATAACGGCGACCTGCTGAGCTACTGGCATTGGCTGGTATTGTGGCTGTTTCAAAATTTCGACGAGGCGCGCGCCAAGATCGATTTGTTTTTTGGTATCAGGATCAAGATCGCTCGAGAACTGTGCGAAAGCTTCGAGCTCGCGGAATTGAGCAAGACTTAATTTCAGTTTGCCGGCAACTTTTTTCATCGGCTTGGTCTGGGCGGCGGAACCGACGCGGGAAACAGAGATGCCGACATTCAAAGCCGGACGAATGCCGCGATAGAACAGATCGCTCTCAAGGAAAATCTGACCGTCCGTGATGGAGATCACGTTGGTTGGAATATAGGCGGTGACGTCGCCGGCTTGAGTTTCGATAATAGGCAAGGCGGTAATTGACCCGCCTCCTGATTCTTTGTTGCGGCGGGCGGCTCGTTCGAGGAGACGCGAGTGCAAGTAGAAGACGTCTCCAGGGTATGCCTCACGACCCGGCGGGCGGCGCAGGAGAAGCGAAACCTCGCGATAAGCTACCGCCTGTTTGGATAAATCATCAAAAACGATCAAGACGTCCTTGCCTTGATCCATGAAAAATTCCGCCATCGCCACTCCGGAATATGGAGCAAAGTATTGTAAAGCGGCTGATTCGGAAGCTGAGGCGGAAACGACGATTGTATAATCCATCGCGCCAGCTTCTTTTAATTTTGCGACGAGACGGGCGACCTTCGCTTCCTTCTGGCCGATTGCGACGTAGACGCAGATCATATCCTGGCCTTTTTGGTTTATGATGGTGTCGATCGCTACTGCGGTCTTGCCGGTTTGGCGATCGCCGATGATAAGTTCGCGTTGTCCGCGTCCGATCGGGATCATCGCGTCGATGGCTTTGATGCCGGTCTGCACTGGCTGGGTAACCGGTTCGCGGGTCATTACGCCCGGGGCGATTTTTTCAACCGGGTAAAATGTTTTGGATTTGATTACTGGGCCGCCATCGATTGTTAACCCCAGTGAGTTTACCACGCGGCCGATGAGTTCCTCGCCGACCGGTACGGACAAAATACGGCCGGTCCGCTTTACGGTGTCGCCTTCTTTAATATGTTTGAAATCGCCGAGGATAACCGCGCCAACGCCGTCTTCCTTCAAGTTAAGAGCGACACCGATAGTTAGCCCCGCCTTCGCTCCAGCTTCGGCGGGCGCAGCTGGAAATTCCAACATTTCGCTGGCTTGGCATTTCGAAAGCCCGGAAAGACGCGCGATGCCGTCCCCTACTTCGAGCACAGTGCCGATCTCTTCCACCTCAACTTGTTTTTTGAAGGAGGCAATATTTTTTTTGAGTTCCTCGACAATTTGATTTACTGACATATGGTGAGAATTTTCAATTTTTAATTTTTCAATTTTTAAAATTAGGAAAGCGCTTGTTTTAAAACCTGCAGTTGCTTTTTTAAACTAGCGTCAAAAATTTCGTTTTCGGTTCTTATTTTTACGCCGCCGATTAGTTCCGGTTCGATCTTTTCAGTGGCTTCTACTTTGTTTCCAAACGCTTTTTTAATTTCCTCAACTAATTTTGCGGTAAGCGGCCGCGCGCTGGCGATCTCGATATCGATCACGCCGGACTGTTTTTTGGTATATTTTATAAATTCAGCAATAATTTTATCCGCTTGTTTGACCTGGCCAGCGCGGAACAACAGTGAAGCGAATTGCTCCAACATGCCGCGCAAATTATCTCCCTTCGCGTCCTTGGTCGCTTGAAACAAGGCGACGGCGTAATCTTTTGGAGTATTATTACGCATATATTATTTGACCATTTTTCTTAATTTAGAAGGATCCGCCTCATCGGCGGATGCGCCGGCGAGGCGCATCATTTCCTCGATCAAGCGGCGGTCTTTTTTGTCATCGATTTTTTCGGTCAGAATTTTTTCAAGGGCCGAGACCACCAAATCAGCGCCAGCTCTCCTTACGTCGGCGACCATTTCATCGCGTTCGGCGCGAATATTTTTCTTCGCCTGTTCGATCAGATTTTCAATTTCTTCTTTAGCCTTAATTTTCATCGTGCCGCTCATCTGACCGGCTTCTTTGCCGGCCTTCTCAATAATTTTTCCGGCATCAACTTTCGCGGCATCGATTTTTTCCTGATATTTTTGTTCGCTTTTTTGTAAATTTTCCTGAATTTTTTTGGCATTGTCGAGGCTTTCGTCAATCAGCTTCGCGCGCTCGGTCATCTTTTTGGTAAGCGGTTTTAAAATCAGATACCAAATAATTGTCGCGACGATAGCAAAGTTGATTAATTGAAAAACAAAAAGCGTCGGATTGATACCGAGCGATGCCAACGGACTCGTGCTTTGTACTTCAGTGGTTGTTTCGTTTTCTGCAGACATAAATTAGAATTTTAATAAGCCCATTTCATCAGACTTGCCTACCGGCAGGCAGGCCTAAATCTGATGAATCGAATTATTATGATAATGTGAAGACGACGACGAGGCAGTAAATAGCGATCGCTTCGGCGAAAGCGGCTCCGAGCAACATTGGCACGAAGATTTTTCCGGCGGATTCCGGATTGCGGCCGATTGATTCCATGGCCTTGCTTACAATCATACCGATTGCGAGGGCTGGTAGAATGCCACCCACGGCCATTGTGATACCTTTGGCAAGGGCGAGTACGCTGGCGTGATCCATACGATTCCTTTCTACAATGGTCTGAAACTCTCTAAGAGACGTTTGTCTCTTGGGTTCAAATCATCATTAATGAATAAAATTGTCTGCTTAAAGCAAACAATAGCCAGTCATTAATGTTTGGCGAGCGCTTCCTCGTGCCCGCTGTCGTCGCCATGCGGTGCCTCGCCGGCAACAGTCATATAAACAATTGTCAGCATCGCAAAAACTCCCGCCTGAATCAATCCGATCAGCAACTCGAGCAACATGAATGGCGTCGGCATAAATATTCCAACGATGCTTGCGATTACCGTCATCAGAACTTCTCCGGCAAAAATATTTCCGAAGAGACGAAGAGAAAGAGACAGGACCTTGGCAAGCTCGCTGACAATTTCAATCAGTCCGACTCCAAATTCGATAACTCCTGTCAATATTCCGACCGAGCCCTTTTTAAAACTTTTGATGAGGCTACCGACTTGGATAAATTTATTGATGTGGACAAACACCCCGACGCTGCCGAAAGCAAAAAGATGCGACATAACTACCGATACCAGCGCCATCGCCAGGGTTAAATTCAGATCGCTGTTTGCGGGACGAAGAAGAAGTTCGTGTTTAAATAAAAGACTGCCGGTACCAGGCAGGAGGCCAAGCCAGTTTGATAATAAAATAAAAAAGAATACCGTGCCGGCAATCGGCAGGTATTTCAAGGTTTTGGTTCGGCTCCCTGTGACTTGGTCAAAGTAGCCCATGATGAGCTCGAGTATATATTCCCAAAAATTTTGCAATTTTCCGGGGCGAAGATTTACCTTTCGAGAAATTAATATTCCAAAGATCAGGAATATTATTCCGGCCAGCCAGGTATTTATAATAGTATTAGTTACCGGCAGACTGCCGATGTGAAAAAGCGTTTCTGGAGCTAGTGGCGGGATAACTAATGACATAAAACTATTTTTTATCTACCAGTGCCTGGTATTCCTTGCCGTATTGCTTAGATTTTTTGTAAATTATTCGTCCGGAAATCAGGGCAGCGAGAACAAATCCGATGACTGTGAATAAGGCCCCTTTGTCGTATTTTCCGTCCAGCCAGCGTCCGATAAGAACAAACATTACCACTGGAATCGCGATCGTAGCGCCGAAATCTCCCGCAATGCGAAGCGCAAAAAGGTAGTATTGCCGATCAGTAGTTTTCTTAAGTGTAGGTTCCATAAAACGCCCTTATTATACAGTTATTTCGCGAAAAGTCAAGAGAGCTCCAGTTTTTTCATTTTCGAAAAAAGACGCAAGGCGTTTATCGTGGTTATTTTAAGTATTTCCTCGGTTGAAATCCCTCGTAATTCGGCTATTTTAGTCGCCGTCGCCTCAATCATCCAAGGTTCTCCCCTTTTACCGCGATAAGGAATTGGTGAGAGATAAGGGCAGTCGGTTTCAAGTAAAATCCGCTCTTCCGGAATGCGTTTAACGACTTCCAGCAAGTCCTCCTGCGCCTTCGGGTCGGATTTCTTCGGAGGGAATGTTATGACGCCGGTGAAGCCAATGTATAAACCTAATTTGAGGTATTGCTCGGCGTTAGACCAGTTACTGGTGTAGCAGTGCATGGTTCCGGAAATGTCAACGGAGGGATCCTTCGCTTCGCTCAGGATGACAAGTAGCTGTTCATGCGCGTCGCGGCAGTGAATTACGAGCGGCAAACCTAGCTCTTTTGCAAGCTTAATGTGCTGTAAAAATATTTCGCGTTGTTTCGGCAGCATTTTTTCAACCGACAACCCCTCCGGAATGTGATAAAAATCCAGTCCGCACTCCCCTATCCCAACTACCTTTGGGTGCCGGGCTAATTTTTTATAAAAATTATAATCAAAATCTTCCTCCGTATGGTTTTCAGCCTCTTCGGCTGATCCGCCGGCGAGGCGGACCTCCTTATCAACATATTTCGAAAAAAGATGCTCAGGATGCAGGCCAACGCTGGCGTAAACGCCGTCATATTTTTCTGCCAATTCCACTGCTCTAAGGCTAGTGTCGCTTTGAGTGCCGACCAAATTTATAATTGTTCCCTTGTCGAGACTGCGTTTTATTACTTCATCCTGATCGTCTTTGTAGGCATTGAAATGGCAGTGCGCGTGCGTGTCGATCATCATATCTTAATTAATTTCAATGCTTCTGGAAACAAGGGCCAAAGAAGTGAAGCTGCGTTTATGCAAATCGGCGCGATTTTCGAAGCTGCTATCTGCTGTATCAATGGCGGCCAAAAAGGAAATTTTTGAAAAAAATAAAGAGAAACGCCAATTACTATTACTCCTTCCGCAACACCGAAAATAAAGCCAAGTAATTTATTCAAACCATGAATAATCGGCAATGATGTTAAAATAAACAAGGCTTTGTCCAGAAGATAAAATCCGATTCCAACCAGGCGGTTGATAATGAGAAATCCGATAATAAAGGCGACGAATTTTGGAAAGTTTCCAGACCAGCCGGTAAATTTCATCAGCCAATCCGCCGGTAGCATGTAGTATCGGCTGGCGATAAAAATTCCGGCGACGCTCCCAATAATAGAACCAACCGTGCTGACCAGCCCAAACCATAAGCCAAAAAGTGCAAAGACGCCGATGATACCAAGTAGAATTAAGTCGATGTATGACATATATTGAAAATTTTTTAATTTTCAATTTTTAATTTTTCAATTCTCGGAAACAGTGGTTCGCCTTTAGTTATTTTGCCGCCGACGGTCAGGTCGGCCCACTCTTTCAAGCTCGCGAGCGGCTTTGCAAATTCTTTTTCCACTTCGAGCCCGAGTTGGGTAATAATTTTTTCGGCCGTTTCCGGCATGACTGGCCAGATCATGACGGCGATGTGCCGCAAGGCTTCGGCTAGATGATAAAGCAGATCGTGTACTTCCTGTGTTTTGCCAGCTTTGAACATCACCCATGGCTGTCGATCAGAAATTTGCTGATCACAGAACGCGACGAATTTCCAGGTCGCCTCGAGAGCGAGGTCAAAACGCCAAGCGTTCATATTTTTTTCGTAGACTGGCCAGATTTTTTTTTGTAAAAAATCTATAAAATCTTGACTGACATTCGCGACTTTTGGCACGTGGCTATCGGAGTACATTTCAATCATTGTAAGAATGCGGTTGCAAAGATTTCCGATGCCGTTGGCAAGATCGCCTTGATAACGCAGAGCGAGTCCTTTCATCGAAAAATTTCCGTCGTTATCAAACGGGATTTCTCTCATGAGATAGTAGCGGATTGCCTCCAGGGGAAATTCACGGGTTAGTTCCATCGGGTCAATGACGTTACCGAGCGTTTTGCTCATTTTTTGGCCGTCAGCGGCATAGATAAAGCCGTGCACCGCTATTTGCCGCGGTACGTCTAATCCCGCCGACATCAGCATCGCCGGCCAAAGTAAGGAGTGAAAGCGGTTGATATCCTTGCCGATGACGTGTACTCCGGGCCAGAATTTTTTTAGCAGTTTCTGGTCGGCGCCATAGCCGAGGGCGGTGATATAATTGCTGAGCGCGTCAAACCACACATACATCACCTGTGTTTCGTCTCCCGGAACCGGTATCCCCCACGGCAGTTTTTCTTTCGAGCGTGAAATGCTGACGTCTTCGAGTCCGTCGTTGATAATGTTCAGCATCTCCTTGCCGCGATTTTCCGGAATTACAAAATCTTTTTGTTTCTCGAACAGGAATTTCAACGGCTCGGCATAGTTGCTTAATTTGAAAAAATAGTTTTCTTCCGAAACCAGGTCTGGCGCTCGATTGTGAAGGGGGCATTTTCCGTCGACTAAATCTTTTTCGGTTTTAAATGTTTCACAACCGTAACAATACAATCCGGTGTAGGACTTCTTGTAAATATCGCCATTGTCAAAAACGCTTTTCCAAATTTTCTGCGCGCCTTTGATATGCCGCTCCTCGGTAGTTCGGTTGAAATCGTCGGTGGAAATATTCCACTTATCTTGTTAATTTTTGAAAATTGCGGATATTTCCGCGGCGAACTCTTCCACCGGTTTACCGGCATCTTTGGCGGTTTTTAACATTTTTTGGCCGTGCTCGTCAGTGCCGCTTAGGAAATAAACTTCATTGCCAAGCATTTTTTGGAACCGCGCCATTACATCCGTGTATAAGAACTCAATCGCATGTCCAAGATGCGGCTTGTCGTTGGCGTATGGTATGGCGGTGGTAATGTAGTAAGGAGATTTCATAATTTTTGGTTAATAATTATTACGAACTCCCCTCTTTCGTCTTTCATTTTTTCAATAATTTGACCGATGTTGCCGCGATAGATAGTCTCAAATTTTTTTGTAAGCTCGCGGCAGGCAACGATTTGTCTCTCCGGGTCAAGCACTGCTTCTAAATCTTTGAGACATTTCAAAATTCGGTGGCCGGATTCATAAAATACCGTCGTGACTTCTTGTTCCGCTAATTCTTTAAAATATTTTTGTCTTTTATTTTTGTGTGGAGGAAAACCTAAAAAAATAAATCTGTCGGTTGGAAATCCGGAGATGGACAATGCCGCAGTGACGGCTGACGGCCCCGGTATCGCCTCGATAGTTAATTCTGGCAGTCGTTTTACCAGCAATGAAACCAGTAAGTTTCCGGGATCGCTGATACCGGGAGTACCAGCGTCCGTTACCAGCGCAAGATTTTTTCCGGCGCTAAGTTCATTCTGGATTTCCTTAACTTTGCGTTCGTCGCTGTGATGGTGATAGCTCAGCGTCAGTTTTTTTATTTCAAAATGATCCAATAAATTTTTCGTTACCCTTGTATCTTCGCATAATATAAGATCAGCATTTTTCAATGTTTCGATTGCTCTCAGAGTGATATCGCCAAGATTGCCGATTGGGGTGGCGACAATGGATAGTTTTCCTAACATATATTATGCTGAAGTTTAGCAAAAATAAGCAGGAAATGCAAATCCTATTTAACGGGAAGGAAGTAGTTTTTTAATTTTTCGAATGGCCTGAATTGTGTAGTCGATGTCTTGTTTGGTCGTCGATCTACCCAGGCTAAATCTGAGAGTGGACCTGATGTCCTGCGCAGAAATTTGCAATGCGCAGAGGACATGTGACGGTTCGTCAGAAATAGCGGCGCAGGCCGAGGCAGTCGAGCACATGACACCCTCATTGTCGAGATAGATCAGCAATTGCTCGCCATTCATGCCAGGGAAGGTTATGCTCAAATTGTTTGGCAAACGATCTTCTCCGACCAGCGGCCCATTCAGGCTGGCTTCAGGGACGAGCTTCTTTAGTTGTTTCCAAAAATAATCGGTCAATTTCGTAAGCCTCGCCGTCTCTTTGATTTTTTCTTTTTGCGCTAATTCCAGCGCCGCGGCAAAACCGACAATCCCGGGAATATTTTCTGTGCCGGCGCGTAGTCCCCTTTCCTGCCCTCCGCCAAACTGTTGCGCTTGAATTTTCACGCCGCGTCGGACATAGAGCATGCCAACTCCTTTCGGACCATAAATTTTGCCGCTGTTCAGGGTCATCAAATCGACGTGAAGTTTTTCAACACTGAGGTCGAGATATCCCGCCGCCTGGCAAGCGTCGGTGTGAAAGTACGGCAGTTCGGAATTGCGCGCTTTGCGATATTGGAGAAGGCGCTTGCCGATTTCCGCGATCGGTAGAATCGTTCCAACTTCATTGTTGGCGTACATAACTGTGATCAGGACCGTCTGAGGAGTTATGGCGGAGAAAATTTTTTCAGGATCGATCAGGCCGGTTTTATCGGGTGAAATATACGTTACACTCCAACCTTGCGTTTCGAGCTGTTTCAACGGTTCAATAACGGCGTGATGTTCAATTCCAACTGAAATAATGTGCCTGCCCCTATCGCGAAGCGCGCCGGTCGCGCCAAAGATTGCTAAATTATCGCTCTCGGTCCCGCTGCTGGTGAAAATAATCGCGTCGGGTTGGGATCCAGTAATGTCGGAGATTTTTTTTCTGGAGTCAGTCAGAGCTTTCTGCGCGATCCTGCCCTCGGTGTGCAGGCTCGCCGGATTACCGTAATGCAAACTAAAAAAAGGCCGCATTGCCTGCAGCACCTCGTCGCGTACCGGAGTCGTTGAGGCGTGATCGAGATAGATTAGTTTCTTTTTTGGCACAGGATTAAAACGGTAGCGTCAAATTAATATTTTTTTTCGTGGAATCGGAAGCGGTTTGCTCAAAATTCACCCTGAAAGGCAACACTTCTCCGGCCAATGATTTATAAAAAAGCTGGCGATTTTTTTTACCGAAGTCGTAAATTTCTTTGGTCACCAGGACATCCTGCTCGCAATATTTTTTTATTTCGGCGATTTTACCTTCGCGCCACCAGCGGATTGCCTGCAGGCCGTCAGCGCTCTTCTCGATATTGTCTAGTGTCGCCTGCGCCAAATCCTTCAGTTTAAGCCGAAAACCAAGGCTTTCCTTTACCTTTTCCATGATATCTAAATGCGGAAATTTCGAGAGGTCGCCGAGGTAATAATTATTCAAAACCGGAAAATCAAAATGTTTGCTGTTGTAGCCAATAATAAGATCGGCCTTCTCAAAAATTGGCCAGAGCTTGTTTAGCTCGTGTTCCTCAAAGCTTTCATAACTATTCGTAGTGTAGCGAAAGATCGAAACGCAAGACACTTTCAGTTTTTTGAAGTCGTTGTTTACGTCCGCGAAAGTATTTTGTGTTTCGATGTCGAAGACGATTTCGTTTAACATAAAATTAACCGCGGATACTTTGCATTATTTCATTGAGCGGGACAATTTTAGAAGATTTTTCATTTCTATTTTTTATTTCCGCGCCATTTTGCGCCAGAGTTTTTTTCGAGACTAAAATTCTCACCGGGATGCCAATCAGATCAGCATCGCCTAATTTCTCTCCGGCGCTGGCATTGGAGCGATCATCAAAGAGAACATCAACGCCCTTTTTCTTTAATTCTGAATATAATTTTTCCGCCTCTGCGGTAACTTCGTCGGCACCGCCTAAATTTACCAGGTGGACCGCAAAAGGCGCGACGCTTTCCGGCCAAATAATCCCCTTGTCATCATGGAAAACTTCTACCAAGGTACCCATAATTCGAGACGGTCCCATCCCATAGCAACCCATTTCAACCGGATTGTTTTTTCCTTCGTTATCTTTGTAGGTGAATTTGAAAGCGTCAGTAAATTTAGTTCGGAGTTTGAAAATATTACCTACCTCGATTGCTTTCGTTGGCGTCAGATCGACGCTTTGGCAGGATGGGCAAAAATTGTGTTCATCGATGATTTCTTTGTTCACCGCGATGTTGCATTTCTTGCAGAGAAAAATTGTATCCTCGCCGATTTCGGATAACGCTTGAAATTCATGGGAAAAGCGGCTGAAGCTCCCGCCGGATGCGTATGCCAAAACCACCTGATTTTTACCGAGTCCGAGGCGATTATAAATTTTGAAGTAGGTGTCGAGGGCCCGATCATAAAATTTATTTAGATCATCCTCGGAGGTATGAAAGGAATACATGTCTTTCATGTTGAACTCACGTCCGCGAAGCAATCCCGACTTGGCTCTTGGTTCATTTCTGAATTTATTTTGAATTTGATAAACTGCGAGCGGCAAATCTCGATATGAAAAAGCGTAATTTTGTACCAGTGGAGTAACAACTTCCTCGTGCGATTGATTTAAGACAAATTTCGAACCGCCGGCGCCTTCCAGATGAAACAAAATATCAAGATTATCGCGACCGGTTGTGCGGTAGCTTTCCTCTTGTGTCAGCGCTGGCATTAGAATTTCCTGGCCACCCATCGCGTTCATTTCTTCTCTGATAATATTTTGGATTTTCGACAAAACCCTGAGACCGAGCGGTAGGAAATTATAAACTCCGGCCATTTGTTTGTTAACAAAACCCCCTTGAGTCAGGAGTCTCGCGTTGACGCTTTCCGCATCAGCCGGTACTGATTTGGTGGTTTTGCCGAAGAGTTGTGAATAACGCATAGGAAGTTTAGGGGACGACAGTGATCTGCGCGCTTCCCCCGCCGTCGCAGGTGACGTAGTTGGTCCCGAGCGAATCCACAGTAGCAATCGCGAAGTTGTATGATCCGATATTATAACGAACCGATCTGATCCCGATGAGATGGGTCTTACTGTCTCGGTTGTCCAACATTATTTTGCTTCCTTTCTTCACGATCAGAGAGCCTGGGCTGGCCTGGCAAGGGAAGAATTGAATATAATAACCGGATTTCTGATAAATACTGAGCGCTTGAAGATATGACTGCGATGCAGTCTGACCGGTTGGAACTGGTGGTTTTGTCACTACCGGCTTCGTTGTCGCGCGGGTCGTAGTAGGCGGTTGATTCTGAGTGGAGGTGCTAGGCGTGTTCGAATTGCTGGTTTGTTGGTTAGCCGTTTGATTTGTTTTTGCGGACCGAGTAACAAAATAAACCACCAAAAGCAGCGCTAAAATACCGACCCCAAGCCAAATATATTCATTTTTTTTCATCATATTTTATAGTATTTATTATTGTTACTAGTATATCCCCGCCCAGGCATGATGTCAAAACGGTTAAGCTTCTCCCCGGTCGGTCATTGCCTTGCCTACTCGTTCGATTGCAAGTACGAAAGCCGCGGTCCGCATGTCGATTTTAAATTTTTGTTTGATCTCCCAGACGTTCTCAAATGATGTGGTCATAATAAGTTTTAGTTTCTCTAAGACATCATCCTCAGTCCAGTAATAATTACTGGCGTTTTGAACCTGTTCAAAATAGGAAACAGTTACGCCGCCCGCGTTTGAAAGGACATCCGGAACCAGAATAACGCCTTTTTTGAATAGTATCACGTCAGCTTCCGGAGTAGTCGGACCGTTGGCGAGTTCGATGATTACTTTGGCGTTAATTTTTCCGGCATTTTCTTTCGTAATCTGATTTTCGAGAGCCGCCGGCACGAGGACATCGGTCTCTAGCTCAAGTAATTCGGCGTTGGAGATTTTTTTGTTTCCTTTCATCGGCAGGCTGCCTGTCTTGTTCTTTTTCTCTTCCGCCGCGAATGGATCGATACCTCTCGCGTTGTAAATTCCTCCTTTGGAATCGCTGAGCGCAATAATTTTCATGCCAAGCTTGTGGAGTAATTTTGCCATGGTGGCGCCGGCGTTTCCAAAGCCCTGAACTACAACTTTCGTTCCTTTCACACTTTTACCGATTTTCGCGAGAGTTTGTTCGAGAACGTACACTCCGCCCTGCGCGGTAGCAATTCCCCGTCCGGCTGAACCGCCTAGCGACAGTGGTTTGCCGGTGATAACTCCTGGAGCATGGTGACCGACCAACTTTTCATATTCATCGAGCATCCACGACATGATTTGCGGCGTGGTGTAGACGTCCGGCGCCGGTACATCTTGATCGGGTCCCAGATATTTATAAATTTTCTGAATATAACCGCGAGAGAGTCGCTCTAACTCGTCAGTTGATAGTTCTTTTGGATTCACGATTACCCCGCCTTTGCCGCCGCCGAGAGGAATTCCGACCGTCGCGCACTTCACCATCATCCAAAAAGATAACGCTTTAACTTCGTCCTCATTGACGTCCGGGTGAAAGCGAATACCACCTTTGTACGGGCCACGCGCATTGTTGTATTGGCTTCTGAAACCGGTAAATACCTTAATTTTTCCGTCAGCCATTTTAACCGGGACAGAAACTTTGATTAGGCGTTCCGGAGCTTCCAGCTGAGTGAGGATGTTTTTGTCGAGTTTTAATATTTTTCCGGCTTTGTGCAGTTGTTCGAGGGCGTTTTCGAAGGCGGTCGGCATAGTGATTAGTTATAAAGTTGAACGAATGTCATCCTGAGTGTAACGAAGGATCTCTGGCTCACAAACGACGGTCAATGTGCCAGGGATTCTTCACTTCGTTCAGAATGACAACTTTTTTTGATTTGCTTCATTTTACCAGTTTAAGTAGTTTTAATGCAAGGCCTGCCCGCCGATGAGGCGGGGCGATTGACAAAACGCCGAAAATTTGCGAAAATTTGGCGGTCGGCAAAGAAACTTGCTTTTTTTCCAAATATCCTGTATACTCAAACCACTTATAACTTTATTATCTCATATTTTTATGAACTCAGCCCTCAGAGCGCGCCTCAAACACAGCAAAAAAAACACCAAAAAAGGCAAGGAATTGGGCGTTTTAACAAAAAAATTCCGCCGCAATAACTACTGGACGAAGCCAAAGAGCATGCGTTAAATCGCACGCAGGAGTTCGTTCGCCCACTTGTCTACAATTTTCTGATTATCTAATAGATGGAAGTAATAGCCATCTATTTTTAATGATGAAAGAACTTTTTTTGAACTCAGTGATTTCAAAACCGTCTCAATATAATCTACCGCTCCGCAAAAAATCGTAAATGATTTCTCCCCACAGCCGTAGGCGGCGAAACGCGCCGGCGCCTTGGCCGAGCGGCGCATTTGTTCGAGCAGGGTGAGCATGTGTTCCTGCGGCATCGCTTGGCTTCCACCGATATGCCAGGTCGGGGAACCAAAAATAGCCAAATCATGTTTTTTAATTTGATCGAGCCGCGCGTTTTTGGCTTCCACCATTTCTACCTCATGTTTACCGGCGCGTAAAATCTTCATAATTCGCTCGCCTGCGAGGTAGGTACTGCCGGAATTGGTGGCGTAGACGATTAAAATGTTCATATATGTTGCGGCAACTCCCCCTACCCCCTCTTGGTAAGAGGGGGACAGCTAAAAGTATTTAGAAAATAATTTTGTCAGATCGCGTTTTTTTATTTTGTTTGAAACTAACGGGCCGGATTTAAGCAGTGGAATCTGATCCTCATAGGACGGAATCTTGGATTCGTAGATAACTCCAACTGGAATTTGTTTGAGATTCCACTCCGATGCTTTTTTGAAAGCCGCAGATTTATCGGATACATCGTGTTCGCGGCCGAGTTTATAAATATTTTCTTGGTAAAAAATATGAGTATATAGTTTGTTGAAGGTGACGCAGGGCTGAAGAACATCGATCACCGCGAAACCCTGGTGCGCGTTCGCTCGAATCATGATTTCTTTCAGATGTTCGATGTCGCCCTCATAAGCGCGCGCGACAAAGGTTGCCCCGGCCGCCATCGCCAGCTGAATCGGATTGAGCGGTTCTTCAATATTTCCATACGGGGTGGATTTCGATACGAAACCTTTTGGCGAGCGCGGCGAGGTCTGGCCGGTAGTAAGGCCGTAGATCGCGTTGTCGTGCAAAATAACGGTGATATTTTGATTACGGCGCGCGGCATGGATGAAATGGTTGCCGCCCTCGGATAGACAATCGCCGTCGCCAGTAAAGACGAAGACGTTTAGATTGTTATTGGCAAGCTTGATTCCCGACGCAACCGGGATCGCGCGGCCATGAAGGCCCTCGAAAGATGTTAAATTTAGAAAATTCAAGATATGCCCATGACAGCCAATGCCGGCCACGAGCGCGGTATTATGATTGTCCCAGCCCTTTTCGACCGCGGCTTTTTTGAAAGCAGTCCAGATACCAAAATTTCCGCAACCGGTGCACCAGCTACAATTTACGGGCGTTAGTAGTTCTTCAGTAGTTCTGGTCATAGACGTTTGCTAAATTCAGCGACCAGTTCTTCTGGAAAAAATGGCCGTCCGTCAAATTTCAAAATATTATCAGTAATTTTGATGCCTGTTTTCTCCGCGATCAGCCCCCCAAGCTGGCCGGAATAATTCAATTCGACATTCACGATTTTTTTTGCTTTTTTTAAATGTTTTGCAATGGACTCTGTCGGAAACGGACTAATCCAGTTGAGGTGAAGAAAATTAACATTTGGCAGTTGCTTTAGCGCCTCGAGGACAGCGCCCTTGGTGCTCCCCCATCCAACCACCGTCAGCTCGGCATTTTTGGGACCATACAATTTCGGTTCGATCAATTCTTTTCTCGCGCAGGCCGTTAATTTTGTCATTCGCTTTTTCATTTGGGCGTTTTTTGTTTCACTCTCTTCGGTCGAATAACCATAAGTATCATGCTCGTCGGAATTACCCATCACATGATTGCCTGATCCGGCCGGAGCGCGCAGAGAAATACCGTCCGGCGACAAAGCGTAACGCTGATAATTATTGATTACATCATAGGTAATTTTTCCTTGATCAATTTTGAATTTGGAAGAATCGAGCGGCGCAAAACTTTGGAAACTTTCACAAAGCAACTTGTCAATCAAAACTACCACCGGCGTTTGATATTTGTCAGCTAGATTGAATGCCTTCATCGTCAAATGGAACGCTTCCTCCGCATCACCGGGCGCGATGATGATGCGCGGAAATTCTCCTTGGTGCGCGTGAAGGATAAATCTAAGGTCGCCCTGCTCGGTCCAGGTGGGCAATCCGGTGGCCGGAGCGCCACGCATACCTTCGATAATGACTATCGGCGTCTCGGTCATACCGGCGAGGCCGAACGCCTCAGTCATGAGGCAAAATCCGCCGCCGCTTGTCGCAACCATTGATCGCGCGCCGGCGAAGGACGCGCCAATCGCCATGTTGATAGCGCTAATCTCGTCTTCAGGCTGTTTGTAGATAAATTTGTGTTCCTCCTGCAGTGGAGCCAGGACATGCAGGATGTTCGAGGTCGGTGTCATCGGATAAATTGCGGAGAATTGCATGCCTCCAGCCAGCGCGCCGAACGCGACTGCTTCATTTCCGTTGACAATCATTTTTTTGGATGTTTTTATCGGGGACAAAATATGTTTAACTGCCAAGCTATAATGTTTTTTGGCATAATCAAATCCGGCCTTCGCGGCTTCAAAATTTGCTTTTACCGATGCTTCGCCTTTTTTTGAAAATTCTTCTTTAATAATGCTGTCAAGGATTTTTAATTCACCGCCGAGTAAAGCAATAGATGCGCCGAGGGCAACGACATCACGGAGCAAAATAGCGCCGAGGCCTCTCGCTAGGCTCATGAACTGAATATCAATATAATGTAGCGACTTTCCGGTCGGCAGATTGAGCTTCAGAGCGCCGTCATGTATGACCAGGCCGCCTTTTGACATATTTTCGATATGCCGGTCAATTGTTTCCTGATTTAGCGCGACGAGAAAATCAATCGTTTTGTACGGTCCGCTAATTTTTTCTTTTGAAAAAGTGGTAAAAAAAACATTATGGCCGCCGCGGATTAGCGATGGATATTCAAGATAGGTATAGCAATGATACCCTGATCGCATCGCAAATTTTGAAAAAATAAAACCGGTTGATGCGATACCATAACCCGCCTCTCCTCCCATGCTAAAAGTAAACTGCTTCATAATAAATATATCCTGCCGTCAATAGCGAACGCGTCATATTTCGTCACGATAACGGGGTTGATTTCCATTTCAGGAAAATTTGCATTTATAGCCAGGGCGCAAATCTGCTTAATCAGATAAATAAATTTATCAACGGCATATTTATCTCCGCGGAAGCCGCTTAAAATTTTGATGATTTTGGATTTAGTTACAAGATCATTAAGTCCGCCGATGGTCAGTGGAAAAATTGTAAGATTTTTTTCGTTGATGAGTTCCGCGAAAATACCGCCAGCGCCTACCAACAGAACTCGCCCGAAGGATGGGTCGGTTTTAATGCCGAGTATGACCTGCAAACCGTCCGGAATAAATTTCTGAATCATAATCGCGGCGTCGTCGCCGTTCTTTCTGATTTCCAAAGCAAGTTTTTGTAATTTTTTTACCGCGAAGGATAAATCTTCCAGCTTATTTATGTTGGCGTAAATTCCACCGACATCGGTTTTGTGGATTACTTTTGGAGAGATAATTTTTAGTACGACCGGAAATTCATGATGGTGGACAAATTCCTGCGCCTCGGAAAAGCTGGACACCAGCGCGTAGCGCGGAACATTGATCCCGGCTTCAGAAAAGATTTCATTTGTTTCATAAGCCGTCAGATTTTTTCGTTCGATTGCGATTCGCGACGCGTAATTATTGATCCTCTTCAGCGCGGAAACAGAAGTTTTCGGCAATTTTATCTCTGCCGCCTCGCTTTTTTTTAGATTTGAATTTCTCCATTTCCACATCGCTCCAAAGGCGCGAGTCGCGCGCTCCGGGAAACGAAAAGAAGGAATACGCGCCTTGTTTAGCACGTACTCTCCTTGCGAAATCAAGGCGCCGCCGATGAATGAACAAAGGATAGGCTTCTGATGTTTCCGAGACAGCCGAACTATAACTTCAGCAGTCTCCTCAATTTCAGTCATCATCTGCGGGGTCAAAATTATAATTACCCCATCAACTTTACTCTCGCTGAGGACAGCGCCAAGCGCCGATTCGTAAATTTTTGCCGACGCGTCGCCGAGGACATCAACCGGATTATGAACGGCCGCCGCGCGCGGTAAATGTTTGCACAGAATATTTTTGGTGCGCTGGCTAAGTTTCGCCAGCTCTAATCCCTCGGAAACTACCAGATCGGCAGAAATGACAGCCGGTCCCCCGGCGTTCGAAATAATCGCTATTCTATTGCCACGAGGCGCTATTTCCCATGAAAATGCCCGTAGTAAATCAAAGAGATCCTCCAAACCTTCCGCCCTGATCGCGCCAATTTTTTCAACAGCCGCTTCGAAAATATCGTCGTCCCCTGCCATGGCGCCGGTGTGCGACTGCATCGCGCTCCTGGCTGCCACGGATTTCCCGGGTTTCAAAATTACGATCGGATTTTTGCGTGACAGTGATTTGGCTTTTTTTATAAAACCTTCTCCAGCCACCACAGATTCCAGGTACATGCCGATCGGTTGATATGGGGAGAGGCCGCCGTTTTTGGGCGGTTTGTATTTTGTTTTTGCCTCCTCTTGCAGCCAGTATTCAAGAATATCGTTTTCGTTGATGTCAGCTTTGTTTCCGAGCGTGACAAATTCCTTAAAGCCGATGCCGGTCGCCGCCGCCCAATCAAAAAGGCCGGTCGCGAGCGCTCCAGATTGAGAAGCAAAACGAATGTTCCCGGATTCACGCGGGACACTGCCGAAAGTGGCGTTTAGATGAGCGGAGTAATTTACAAAACCAAGACAATTTGGCCCTAGAATGTTTAGTTGAAATTTTTTCGCTAGCTCGATAAGTTTTTCTTCCAGTTTCACTCCCTCGCCGCCAACTTCCTTGAATCCCGCAGCGAACATCAAAATGTTCTTTGTACCTTTCAGCGCGATTTCTTCGATTAGACCGATGCTTACCATCGCCGGGGTCGCCATGATCGCGAGTCCGGGAACTTTGGGGATGTCGATATAGCGATTGAAGACGCGGTACGATCCGTAGCTTTTCATCCCAGGATTAATCAAGATAATCTCTCCCCGATAACCAGATTTTTCTAAATTTTTTATGATAACATTGCCGATTTTGTGGGCATGAGAAGACGCGCCCACGATCGCGATTGATGCCGGGTTAAAAAAGGAATGTAAATTTTTAAGCTCTCCTTTATTCATGTCGAGTATTATACCATTTTTCAATATACCCGACAACAGCGCTATTTTTTCGATGATTCTAGATCTTTCCGACCAATTCAGTTGATGGCTTTAGGGTTTTATCACCGGGCTTCCAGTTGACCGGACAGACATCAGCGCCATGTTCACGGCAAAATTTGGCGGCCTGCAATTTACGAAGTAATTCTTTCGGGTTGCGTCCAATGTTATTGTTATGAACTTCATAGGCTTGAATTTTTCCATCCGGATCGATGATAAAACTTCCGCGCAATGACAGTCCGACGTCCGGTAAATAAACGCCAAGCGCCCGAGATAAAGCGCCGGTCCGATCCGACAACATTGGATATTTAATTTTTGAAATCGATGATGACGTATCGTGCCAAGCTTTATGGGCGAAGGCGGTATCGGTGCTGACGCTAACCACCTCGGCGCCTTCTTTTTTAAATTCTTCATAAAGATTCGACAGTTCCTCTAATTCGGTCGGGCAAACAAACGTAAAATCAGCCGGATAGAAAAAAATCACCAGCCATTTTTTACTTAATTCTGCGAGCCTGATTTTTTTGATGTCATTTCCGACAAAGGCGTCAAGCTCGAGATTTGGAAGCCGACTGCCGATCAGGGCGCGCGCTTCGGATGTTGAATCCATAAACTCATTATATTAAAAAAATAAAAATTACCTCTATACCTTAACAGAGTAAATCGGGGTTGGCAATGTCGATTAGACAAAATCCACCAAAAATCGTATAATTAGATTGTAAAATAACAGTTCATATGTCCAAGGAAGGGATCAAAAAACTAAAAGATTTGCTGAGCCGGATCGTTATTTTTGACGAAGAGTATAAGAATAAAATCATAAACAAAGCCGTAAATTTGAACGAGGCCGGATTGCTAAAACTCAGCGATTCATTGGTTGGAGTTGAAAATTGGCAGAAGGAGATTTTCGAAAAGAAACTCAAAGCTGATCCGGAGTTTTTCCATAAACTTTCAGACTTAGCGCGCGACAAGAATAAAATTCTGCTTCAGCTGAAAAGCGAGATCATGGCAGAAAAGGACCGTGAAAAAATTTCAACCGTTTTATCTTTTATTGAGAAATTATGACCTTGCCTGATTCCGAAAATCCAAATCTATCGCCAATGGAAACCGCGCCTTCCGCCGCTTCCAATATTTCGGTTGAGAAAAATATTGTTCAAGAATATGGCGAGGTGGTCAGTGATCTGCAGAGTGAAATTCCGCCCGGCTTTAAACCTGAATCGGAAAAACACAACGAATATAAACAAAGATTGGAAGAACTTCATCAGAAGCAACTTGAGACGGCCTTGTCTGAAGATGAGCAGGTCGAAGTTGACGACATGAAAAAGAAAATCGACAGCTTACTGATCGAAGCAAACGAGTCAGTAGTGGAAACCGAAAAATCTCCGGAAGCGGAAATTATTGATGAGTCCGCCGATCCGAAGACCATCGAACGCCTCGCCCGCGACGTCAGACTAATTAGCGATGTTGAACAATTGGAATCACTCGAGCCGGCTCCCGGAGACGACGAGAATACCTTCAAACACAAACTGGACAGAAAGCGGGAGATTACCGCCATGATCGAACGTCGTAACTGGGGCAAAGTGTTTGGGAAACTGCAGGAAGGAGACAAGGTTGTCACCGTTCTTGTGCCGGGCGCGGATTTTTTGAAAATTAAACATCTAAATGATGAGATTTTTGGTTATTCCAGAACTTCGGATGTTCTAGAGCATAGAAAAAAATTGATTGAGGAACAGCTGGTGAAGGACGGCGGCAACGGCGCTGAAATTTTAAAAACCGACTACCAATCATCCACGATCAAAATCCCATCCGGTAGCGTTCCCGAGGACTACGTGAGCGATTTAAACGGTAAATTGAAGAATATCGATACGCTGATGACGAGTTTTATTGAAAATATTGTGAAGGAGGAGCTTGAAAAGTCCAAGAACGACCCGGTCAAGAGTGAAAAGCTAAATAAATTTCGCGATGAATTGTTGGGTCATCAAACAGACGGCCATGTCGGCCGATCCGGGTATCGAATGACATTTGGTATTGCCGACGTTGGCGCTGAAACTATGGCAGGACGGCTTGACGCCCTAAATCAATCAACCCAGGCCGCCAGAACGGTGAGAGGTATTGAGGGAAGCTATGGGGCTGAGTATAGCGGTGACCTGGTAGATCAGGAACTTGACGCGATAAAAAACCTGCGCGGCGAACTTCAAGACGAATCAATCACCAACTCGGACGGCATCAGCTTCAAACTCTTCAGTAAGGACAAAAATGGTTTTCTCAAATTAAATAGGGATGTTCTGCGCGATGTCAGAAAGGATAAATTCAAGGCTGACAAAAATAGCGAGAAAATTTTAGGAGAAGTCACAAAATATGTAAAAAAGATCAACATCATCGATTCCGTCAAGCCGTTTGTTAAGGAGGAGGCGGAGGAGGGCGGAGTATTGCAGAAGCAGATGAAAGACTACTCTGATTTGACTGATGACTTTTTGAATTTAACGGAAAAAGCACCGGACGATTCGCTGACCGCTGAAGAAAAAGACAAAAAGAAACAAGAAGCCGAAAAAGTACGCCGCGAGATCGGCGAAATCATTAAGACTGAGGAAAAAGATCATAATTACTCTTCCGCCGACCAGTTCCATTCCAAGGCGACGGAAATCAAAAAGTGCGCTTACCTAAGTCTTGACGTAATCGATGTCGGAGTTGATCAGCTTCTCGAATTTGACCGTTTACTGCAAGAAGCGGAAATTAAAGGCGGCGGAAAGAGTGCTGCCAGACGTGAGCTACTGGATCAAAAAGCTTCCGAAGCCGGAGATGAAACAACTCAAAAAATGCGGGAGGTGCGCGCCAATATTAAAAAGGTTTTGGGCAAACACGGTTTGTTGACAAATGTCGGCAGTGACGAGTATGGAGAGGAAGGGATAGTGCTCGGTCTGGTAGGCGGTGACGAAATTACGCTCGCGATTGATACGACGAAATTAGAAAAGGGGCTTACAATCGAAAAATTAATGTTTGAAATTAAAGACGCCACCAATCACGGCAAGGCCGACGTCAGAATGATAAAAACTGTGGCGGCGGAAGCGACTCGCGATAACACCAGCGTCGACAAACAATCCCAGACGGAATTATTTAAGGGCCATTTGAAAACAATTAAAAAAGCGGAGAAAGGCGCGGAGATCGCTAAACACGTCGAAGAAAATGTCCGCAAACTTAATCTGATGATTGAAAAACAGGGTGACAATAAAAAGGTCACTGAAATAATCAAGGAAGCCGGACTTGAAAAAATCTTCAAATTGGAAAAAGGCGCGATAAAATCATTTATCGTCGTGATGGAGAAAGATAATGGTTTCGATGTTAAGGCCGAAGACCTATCGGTCGATGCCGAGGAACTACAAGAGAAGATCGATGAAATGCGGCGCAAACTTGTCTCCTAGACAACGAGCTCTGTTGTTGGACGAGTTTATTTTACTTGATTTCCAAATTCTTCATCAGCGACATCCGCGTCCGCGTCTGCTTTAGTCTTATGAATACGACCGTCGAAATGGTTCGGCGGCGCGTACACCGTATAGACCTTCAGATCCTCAACGCCGGTATTCAGGAAGTTATGTTCAGTGCCTGGGGTTACGACGACCGTGTCGCCGGCGGTGATTTTTGTTTTCTTGCCGTCTAATACTGCCTTGCCGGAACCGCTCAAAAAAAATAGTGTCTGCTCAACATGCGGATGAGTTTCCTCTCCTATCTCCCCTCCCGGCGGGATGCTCATTACCACCAGCTGACTTCTTTTTCCAGTAAATAACACGGTGCGGAAGTTCTTATTTTTTTTCGCTTCATTTATAATGTTTGTTTGGTAGGACATATGTTCGATTATTTGATAAGTTAGATTACCATTAGTATACATTTAAACATTAAAAATCTCCTCAAAATTGCTGTTTTGTCAATGGGTTTGATCAGAGGTGAGCGACGATGCCACAGAAAATTTCTTGGACAGCAGCTCATGGCAGCGCTTCACCGCTTCGCCCAGATCCCCATTTCTCATCACCACCTTCACAAGTTCAACTTCCCGGATGTCCTCCCGTGAAAGATTTTTTTCATCCAAAAGTTCCCGAAAGGCGTTTCCAGCTCCTTCCGTCACCCATTTCATCGACAGCGGATTTCCAGGATGCTTTTCGTCATGATGTATACCATAGCTCTCCATAACCGCAAATTCTAATTGAAGTTTCTCACGAGTCGTCAACGCGGGTGTAGATTTAATTTCTGGCGTCTGTTCACTAGCGCCATCCGGACAGCATGATTTCTCCGACATATATAAAATTTAAAATAATTATTTAAATTTTTACAAATACAATTTCTCAATATATTCCCGAAGCATTCTGGTAGTGTTAAAATTACTCAATACCATTCGTCGTGAATTTCTCATATTTTCCTCCCACTGAGCCGGAATGCCATTGGAATCTATGTTGTAGTACAAGGGCGCGACGTATTTTTCCAGTGTTTTCATAAGATCGGCCGTAACATTCTCATTTTCAATCAGCCAACCTTTGCCTCGCATTTCAATCTCATCTATCCAACCATCTCTTGTGGATATGGGTAAGACGCCGTTGATGGCTGCCTTCATGCCGGAGGTACCGCTCGCCTCGAAACCAACGATCGGCGTATTCAGCCAAGCGTCACACCCGGCAACGAGTAATTTAGCTATTTCAATATTATAACCCGGCAAGTACACAAGCACATCTTTAAGTTTACCCTCCGACAACGATACTATCTCTTTCACCATACGCGCTCCCTTTTCATCGCCGGGATGCGGTCTGCCTGACATAATCAAACGAACCGGCCGTTCAGAATTTCTGCAAATTTCCAGGATTTTAGGCAGGTCATCCAAAATTGCCAGCGGTCTTTTGTAGGAAACTATCCGCCTGGCCCATCCAAGCAATAGATGGTTGGCAGACCAATCCTTGCCGGTCTTTTCTTTCACAAAATTCAATAGAGCCTGTTTTCTGGTTTGATGGATACGCCAAAGCTCTCCCGCTTTGCCGGAATCTTTTTTGATCATATCCCACGTCTTAATATGAATCCCATTTGTGATGCCGATCATCGGGTGATCAGCCCAAATTTCTTTTGCTTTTTTCGCGTGTAATTTACTTACGGCGCTTATCGTCCTCGACATTCGCAACGACATCATGGTCATGGAAAAAATACTGGACTCCTGCACCAGGCCCAGCTTAATCAATTCTGAAACCGGCACGCCCAAAGCCTCCGAATACTTAGAAAGCATTAACGCCACCAGGTCATTACTATAGACCTCATTGCCTGCCGGAACTAGCGTGTGATTTGTAAAAACCATGTGCTGGCGAGCAAACTGCGTGGCATCATTAAAATTTAAATGTCGTTTCTTCATCTGAAGATAAATAAGTTCCAGCGCCAGCATCGCCGAATGACCCTCGTTGATGTGATAGATCGAAGGGTGTACGCGCATCGCCTCCAAAAATCTTTGCCCTCCAATTCCTATTACTATATTCTGTTTCAATCTGGTCTCCTTATCATTGGTATATAGTTTATCGGTAATAAGGCGATCGCTCGGGGTGTTCCCATCTAAATCCGTATCTAATAAAATCAGCCACGTCCCTTTTATAATTTTTTCCCACGCCTTAATCAAAACTTCCCTATCATAAAGCGGAACTTTTATAATTATCGGCTTTCCGCCGGAGTTCACAACCTGTTCAAACGAGGCCGGGCCGAGCCGTGAAACTCCCTTGGAAGCCTTCTCAGTATCGGTTTCATCGACATATCCCCGATGATAATATAGTCCCACCGCGACTAACGGCAATTTCTGATCTCCGGCCTCCTTTATCAGGTCGCCGGCCAGCACTCCGAGGCCGCCGGCAAATAGCGGCAACTTATCGTCAAGGGCATATTCAGCGCAAAAATAAGCAACCGGTCGGCCGATTAGATTTTTGTACTTTGATGTTTTTCGAAACTCCTCAAACCAAACCTGATCCGCGACCGGCGAAGAGGCGTCGCCCAAAATCTTATTCATTTTAGATTAAGTATACTCTTTAAAATTGAAGATAATTTATTTCCGCCGCCTTTATTATGAATGTTGCGGAGGTACCAATTTTCATATTCTCGAGCTACATGATCCCAGGAAAAATCTTCGTCTAGACAATTTTCCACCAGTTTCAACCATAGGCTTTTTTGCTTGTATATCGTCCACGCGCCGACTATCGCGCCGTATAGATCCCACGCGTTCTTTTTGTTAAATGAAAAACCGTTACCTTTTGCCTTGGCCGGATCAAAATCACTGATTATATCCTTCAATCCTCCGGTTTTGCGGACCAGCGGGACGGCGCCGTACCGTAGCGCCTCCAGAGCCACGATTCCACCCGGCTCAAATATACTTGGCATCAGTATTATATCAGCGCCCGCAAAAATCTTTCTAGGCATGAGAAAGTCCGGTAATAGATGAAGTGAAACATGTTCAGGAAACTTGTCCCTTAGCTGGGTCAATTGAATTTTGAAGGCTTCATCTCCGCCGCCAAGAAAAATAAATTGAAGTTCCAACTGCGCGTCGAGAAGATGCGGCAAAACTTCGATTAATAAATCCAAGCCCTTTTGAGCGGTCAAGCGGCCAACATAAGCCAGCAAACAACTATTCGGCTTAATTGGCAGAGAAAATTCCCGCTGTAGCTCCGCTTTATTAAAGGGCCGCAATTTAACAAAGGTTTTTTTGGAAAAACGTTTTTTTATGGATAAATCCGTTTCCGGATTAAATTCGTCGGTATCAATGCCGTTAAGTATGCCGCTTAGCTTGCCGCGAACCGCCAATAATGTTTCGAGAAGCCCCTCTGAGTACTCCGGGGTCAACACTTCGATCGCATGGGTAGGACTCACCGTCGTGATGGCGTCCGCGGAAAGTAGCCCCCGTTTCAGCGCGTTTTGCTTTTGTAGTTCAGGCGAAGTTAGGAGAGCCAGCGGCGACAGCCCGTCATCATGGTGTTCTTTGGCTGCAAATTTAAAATCCCAGTTACCCTGAAACTTAAAGTTGTGCACAGTCAAAAGCAGAGGAATCCTGCCTAAAATTTTGTTGTAACGGTCGGTTTTTTTCACCAAGTCAATAAAGTACGACGCGTGCCAATCATGACAGTGAATAACATCGGGCCACCAGCCATCCTCGCCTTTTTCTTTTTCGCGAAGCAGCCACTCGATGCATCCTTTTGAAAGCAGCGCGAAGCGAATATGATCATCCGCGTAACCAAAAACATTGGCGCGCAACTCGTAATACTCTTTATTTTCCAGAAAATAAACGTCGGCATTTTTAGCATCCCCGCGCAGGTACTTTACATTACAAACCAAAAAACTTTTTTCATCACCATCGATGCCGACCTGAAGCTTTTCGGCCACCGTCTTTAATTTCCTACCTTCCAAACTTTTTGTAACACCGTATAGCGGCGTAAAAATTCGCACATCGTGACCACGCTTCTTCAGCGCGCGGGACAAAAAAAACATCACCTGCGACAGCCCCCCGACTGACACGAATGGCGCGACTTCCGCCGATATAAAAAGGATTTTCATATAATTAATATACCATAAAATGCCCCTACCGACCAGCCTTTTTCATACTAATCATCTTCCTATAGTAATCAAACATCTTTTGGTCAATATTCCCCCACGGCATGATCGGGCGGATGGCCAAATCGCCATGTTCCTTATCGCCATAAACCTTAATTTTCCTCGATTGCGCTTGCTTTAAACCAGCTTCATTCCCATAGAGGATCATTTCGGGCTGATTTAGACTAAACTGCCAGCGAACTACTTTTTGTAATTCCTCGACATTATTCTTGAGTAAAAAGATAAAGCGATCATGGTCGGCGTTATCTAGCAATGAAATCAGACTAAAATTTTTAGGATATGACCAAAAATGAACGCGCAGAATAAAATTCAGCAACCACAATGGCTTAAACCATCTTTTTTTGACAAAAAATGACTTCGCCATGTCTCTGCAGAAAAAATCAAAAACGCCATCCAAATAACGGACATACTGCAGCTGAAGAAAAAATGAAGTATTTAATCCCGCCTGTGACAAAATGTACATCAGATATTTATTTTTGATTTGAAGAGTTTTGATCTCCCGCCTCCGGATCAGGCCTTTGACAGCTTCACCGATCAGGACCGCGTCGGGATTTTTTTCTTTGACCGCCGCTCGCAATTCACGATGAAAGCTGTTTGGCACTCCAATAATATGATCCAGTCTAAACCCGTCAAATCCTATCTGTAACCAATACAAAGCGGCGTCAACTATGTGTTTCCGGACTTCTATATTATCAAGGTTAAGTTTTGGCAGATCCGGAAACACCAAAAAAGTCATATATTCATCCGGCCACTTGCTAAATTTAAACCAATCACGGTACTTGCTGTTGGGATTTTCACGGGCATCCATAAAATATGGATGCCGGCTGGAAACATGGTTGATGACAAGATCCATGATTATCCTGATATTTTTTCGATGAGCCTTCTCTAAAAGTTCCTTCACGATCTCAATCGTTCCGAAATGCTGATCGACGGTGAAAAAATCAGTTACGTGGTAGCCATGGTATGCCGATGTCGATTGAAATGGCGACAAAAGAATAGTGTTGACACCCAAATTCCGCAGGTAATCTAATTTATCGATAACACCTTGAAGATTACCGCCACAAAAAACCGGTTTAAGATAATCAGAATCCAGCCACGGCTCACCCTTGCCACGGGCGAAACGGTCGATCAAAATATTATAAATTATCGCGTCTTTTAGCCAGTTATTCATTTTTTTATATTACCTAGATTCTGGAATCTAAGTTATTTTATAAATCGAGCTCCGCATCGTGAACGATGTTAGAACCAGATTTATGAATGAAAATGAGTATATTTACATCCCAGATTTTGCGCCCTAGGCCAAGTTATTATTTTGACTTCTCAAGTGACACTGAGCGGTATTTGCAATCGACAATAGCTTTATAGCCAAATTTTGTTAGAAAACTGATACCAGCGAGTGACGCACTGTTAGAAATTAAAACTTGAATGTAATTTCTGTTCAAAAGACCGTGCCATAGTTTCTGCAACATCAAAGCCAATTTTAACGACGTAAAATATTTTATTAGGGTGACTTTGTCGCGCCAACACCAATGCATCAGCGCCAGATGTTCCTAAATAGGCATCTTTACTCTCAATATCAATAGCCAAAAATTTACCACGTTCCTGTGGGTCATATTTTACTTTAATCTGGTCATATATCCTCACTCCTTCTTCAGCAATTTTTTGGATATTGGCCTGTTTGATGAGTTCCTCACCATTGTTCATACACTCTAGTTAGAAGTAAGTTTATGGGGCAAGTATAACAAGAATTAAGAAAATTAACAAGCCTTCCAGTCCACCACTTACTATATATCTACTATTTAAAAAACCAGTTTGTCGACCCAGGCAGGGACTTTGGGATTACTAACTTTGTCATATTGAGGCCAATACGGTTTGACATCGAGTATCGGTGTATTATTTAAAATATCTAAAAACCCTTGACCCTTAGGATATTATTCTCTCTGCCAACGAGTTCTACGGTTGACATCGCTATTCGGTTTGGCCGTTGTGGGCAACGGCAAGAAAAAATCCCTCCATATGGAACGTCGGTTCTTCCCTGAGGGTAATGGCGCAGATGACACCGCTCCTCCTTGTCCATCCAGTAGACCACGATGATATGCGAATACTCCTCGATCCCATCCAGGCCGGGCGCGTAATCCGTATTGATAATAATTTCCGAGACTACACTCTTCCAACCCGGGAGCGTTGGCCTTTCTACCATATTTTTCGCATGCCCCAACGCCTTGATGGTAATCGAGCCATCCTCGTTTGTTTTGCCAAGAAATTTACAAAATTCAGTTTCCATGTTTATTAAAATTTCAGAAAATTAGCGATAAACAAAACGACTCCGGCCCCAAGAAGACAGCCTGCCATTTTTCCGACGGCCGATTTTAGCATTGTTCTTTCTTCGGAAACCAATTGAAGTCGCAATTTTTCCGCCGAATAACCCTCGAAGATCCCCGCGATCCCGTCGGTAATGGCATTACCAACGACGCCACCCAAAATTGCCCCCGCTACTCCGCCAAAATGACCGCCAAAGATTGCCACTATTGCCAGGATGCCATTGTCTATTAATCCAAAGTATATGTCCGGCAGGGTGGATTGCAAACTAATCCTGAACGGCAGGAGAGAAAGTAGGCAAAGTATTGCCAATAAAATCAGCGCTGGGCCAATCCAGTAACCGTCCTGAACAAGAAATATGCTAACCGCGCCGATTACGACGCAAAGTGTAAGAATGTTTAAAACGGCGAGAAAAAACCTTTTTTTCATAACGTAAATATAACGACTATATTGTATATTTAATTTATCACAAAAACGGTTTTTTTAACAGAGTTCAAAATGGTTTGGCCTCAATTTTCCGATCAACACAAAACCGACCCATCGGTCGGTTTGGTTTGGCTCCGATACTGGGATGAGTTTCTAACCTTTTTGGCTAAAATGGGCAATATTCACTTGCCGTCGGAGATTCAAGTACAGTAGTTGATGTTTCGGCTGGAAAAAGTGTCCTCATCTTCTCTATTGATTTTTTTAATTCATCATATTTCACTTTTCCATTATCTTTTTGATGATGAATTTGATTTCTAATAAATGTATGTACGCTGACTTCGTTTGGGCTTCCTTTGTAAGGTGATTTTTTATCCTCTCCTTTATCGGTAACAAAAAAGTCGTTATCAAAAGCTTTTATTCCTTTATCATCGCCATTTATAAATTTTAATTCCTCATAAATCTCATTGTGGTATTCCTCTGTAGCCAAGTCAAAAGCTAAAAAATTTGTTTCATTGGCAGAAATATAAGGCAAAACTCTTTTTTTCATTTCTAAAATTTGTTGATCTTTACCTATAATATTGATTTTGACCAATTCGTTATGAGATAATTGTTTGATTAACAAAGGTGAGTGAGATGTTATAAAAATTTGAGTTTCTTTTGAAAATTCTAACAAAAATTCAATAAATTTTTCCTGCAAAGTCGGATGTAGATGTAATTCTGGCTCATCAATTAAGATAATCAACTGTTTTCCACTTTGTTTGGCTAGATAAAAAGAATATAATAATGAAAAAATCATTTCATATCCAGACCCTAGATTATCTAGTGAAATTTGTTGATTATTGTCCTTTCTCTTTGCAAAAAAAGCATTTTTAAACGGTGCGTAATTATCTAAAAAATCCAACTTAATACTAGAACCGCTAATCCCATGGAATTTTTTAATAGCGTTAGATAAAAAATTATTTTCTACTTTGTCTTTTTTTATCTTCTCGTCCAAATCATCATTAAGATTGCTCGATGTAGTTTTTTTGACATACTGAAAACTAAAGTCTTCCATTAGTCTGTCAAATCTTGTTCTGTTAAAATTACCAGAACGAGTTTGGAATAATCGATTTTTATCTAAAAAAAGTACATCATTATCACTAAATCTTTTACCCTTAAAAGGGTTATTTACACTCACTCTTAAATCGGGACTGCTTTCCTTTGGTTTATTGGGATCTACGCTCATGAATTTTTGATCACTCACTACCATTGATGACAAGTAGGCCTTGCTTTCTTTTGATCTAACTCCAGCCTCAAATGAAAATCCATTCGCCATAAATGACCCTTTTGGCATTGTACCGTCAACCTCAAAATTTTCTTTAGAATATATTTTTATAAATACTTTTTCTGTAGGATTATTAAAATCATCGACAGAAAAATTTTCAGTTTTATATTCTAAAATCGGCAAAGCAAATGCGTCCAAAAGTGCAGTTTTACCACTTCCGTTTTCTCCCACAAACACATTAAGTCCAGAACCGTTATTAGTATTATCGGGTATATTGAAATTATCAATTTCAAAAATACTTTCAGAAGAAAATAGTCTAAAATTTTGAATTGTAATTTTCTTAATAAACATTACAAATTTTTCAGATTATTCAATACCTTTTCAATATTCCCATTATGCACCAAGAAGAAATGCAATTTGCCTTTGCTGAGTTCCGCCCACTTATTGCCAATCTCAACCTTATATTCGGTGTCTTCATTACTTACACGATCTCCACCTTTCCACTCCAAAGCGATAATATTACCTTTTTTGGTATGAGCGATAAAGTCGGGATAAAATTTGTTTTTCTTCCAACCGATAAGATAGAA
>CAYHHR010000010.1:0-29974 GCA_964356495.1 uncultured Gammaproteobacteria bacterium
CATTACTCGGAATCGCTATCATAAAATGAAGGCGATTTTTTTATATTATCACTTGACACAAAGGAGTGATTTATTGTATTATCACTCATTATATAGGAGTGATAAATCACATGGAAGAACGTCAGGAGAAATTACTAACGCTCGTCATCGAGAACTACATCAGAACCGCCGAACCGATTGGCTCGAAATTTTTAGTTGAAAAAGCCGGTCTGGACTGGAGCGAAGCGACAGTACGGAATGAACTCAGGGCGCTAGAGGAGGAAGGTTATCTTTCACATCCTCATACCTCCGCTGGACGCGTGCCGACCACTAAAGGCTATGAGCACTATCTGCGTCAGCTGAATCTCGGTTCCGGCAACACTAGTCAGAAGGATGGCGACCTTCTCCGAGAGGCATATCGCGCTTACAATGACTTCGAGCAGGCGATGAAAAATGTGGCGCGGAAATTGGTAGAGGTGTCCGATGAAACCGTGCTGATCGCGTTTTCACCGGAAAAAGTGTATTATACCGGCCTTGCTAATTTATTTGAGAAGCCGGATTTTGAAGAAATCAAACAGATTACGACCGTTTCCGAGGCGTTTGATCACAGCGACGAATCCCTGCCGGAATTTTTTCAAAAGGTGAAAAACGAGCCGGAATTTTATATCGGAGATGAGCATCCGTTCGGCAGTATGTTGTCGGTGGTAGCCAGCCGGTTTGGCGACAATAATAAATCACTTATTGTGTTGCTCGGTCCGCAACGCATGAATTACAAAAAAAATTGGAATTTAGTCCGCAAGATTATTGAGATTATTTAATGGCTCCTCCCCCTCACCAAGGGGGAGTTAGAGGGGGTTTGCCTTCCAGTGTGCACGCGTGACGAACGGTTCGAGTCGCAAAGGACGGCAAACCCCACCTAGCCTCCCCTTGGAAAGGGGAGGGAGCAAAAACAAATTGTTATTATGACCGAAGAAAATATTGATAAAAATGAAGAAAAAAAACTCGAGCTTTCACCGCTCGAAATCGCGGAAGCTGAGGCGGCCGAATTTAAGTCCAGCTGGCAGAGGGCTTTGGCTGATTACCAAAATTTGAAAAAGGAAACTATGGCGCGTCGGGTCGAGTGGGCGCAAATGAGCGAACAGCAGATCCTGGAGGAATTTATTCCGGTATATGACAATTTCAAAACGGCTTTTAATGCAGTCAATAACGCGGATGCGTCTAGCGACACCGCAGATACCACGGATGTGAATGAAATTGAGAAACGCTGGAAGAATTGGTCGGTGGGGATTGAATATATTATGAAACAATTTGGCGAGGTGTTAAAATCACATGGCGTTGAAGAAATAGTAACTGTCGGAGAAATGTTCGATCCGACTTTTCATGAATCCGCCGGCTCCGCCTCCGCTCCCGCCGACGCTAAAGCTATGGCGGACGAAGGAAGCCCAAAATCCGGCATAATAGTTCGCGAGGTTTCAGGGGGGTACAAAATGGGAAAGAGAGTCTTGAAACCGGCGAGAGTAATTATTAGTAAATAAATTTTGTGTCAGACAAAAAACCGTGGTGGAAAATTGGAGTGGGAGCTGCCGTCGCCGGCATTTTTGGGGTCGGTGTCGAGGAGGGATTTAGACGCACCAAAGCCGACGAGCTGGCGACTGAGACTCCTGGGGCGGTGGAGGAAAAACCGCCAATTAAGTCAACGATTGAATCCAAAGGAAGTCAGGGGGACGAAAAAAAACGTCTGCGAGAGCTAAAGGACAAGGAAGCGACGAGTAAGGTAAAAGAATTCATTAAAGAAATTTATAATCAGCCGCCATTCGAGGAACAGTCGGTCGATGATGGCGAAAGTATGGATCTCGAGGCAAGGCATGTTCAGCTGGTAGAGAGTTTGGAAAAAATGCTTGGCAAGGAATTTGTTATTGATAAATCACCGTCCGAGTGGCTTGATCAAAACGAAAATAAGATAACTGGATTTCAAATTGAAGTATTAAATACCAACGAGGACATTTCTGGCGAAATCATCAGGGTTAATTATGAGGATGATGGTTCGATAAGCGTAGAAGATGAGGGCATCGGTCCGCGAGTAAATATCAAAGCGGATGAGCGGCTGGTAGACAATATGATTTATCAAATCAATAAAGTTCTACGCATGCGCGATGAATACAAAAAGTATCTGGCCGATCCGACATACACTTCTGATCAGTATGAAGATTTTCTGAGGAGAATGGGGTATGATAACGAACAAATTAAATTTATTAGAAGTATTAAAGGTAGGGATCCGGATTCTATTTTGAAGGATTTGGAAAAAAAGGATGATGAATGAAATTACTAGGCTATATGGGCTTCGCCGCATATATTCTCACTCGTTCGAAAATGTCTAAATAAATTTATCCATTTTGCTCACTCATTTCGAATATGAACAATCGGCGCAACAATTACGCATTTATCGATAGTCAGAATTTGAATTTGGGTGTGAAAAGCCAGGGCTGGTTGTTGGATTTTCGAAGATTTCGAGTTTTTCTTAAGGATAAGTATCAGGTCGAAAAAGCTTTTTTGTTTATTGGATACGTTGTCGGCAACGAAGGTTTGTATACAGAGTTGCAAGAGTCCGGCTATATCTGCATTTTTAAGCCCACCTTGGAGTTTAAGGTTAAAGGCGAAAACAAAACCAAAGGGAACGTTGACGCGGATTTAGTTTTGCATGCGATGATTCAGTACGCAAATTATGAGGGGGCTATTATCGTGACGGGAGATGGAGATTTTCATTGTTTGGTTGAGTATTTGGGTGGGAAAGAAAAGTTGGCGAAGGTGATAGTTCCAAATTTGCATTACTCGTCCCTGTTACGCAAATTCAGTAATTTTATTGTAAATATCCAGTTTTTTAGAGTTAAACTAGAGAAGAATAAAAAAAGGCCCCAGGCAGGACAAAACCTGCAAAGGACCCTTTAGATGATTAGAGAGGCATTCCCGCGGGACGAAACCCTTTGGTAGTCCTCTCATCGTGATGAGACTAGTATAGCAGAATGAGAAGATTTGTCAAGATTAAAGGTTTTATTAAAAAAATTAAATAAAAAATTAAATTTTAATAAATTTTATGTCAAAAGTACTCGGAATCGATCTCGGAACAACCAACTCCTGCATGGCCATCATCGAAGGCGGACAGCCAAAGGTGCTCGAAAATAAAGAAGGCGCGCGCACGACTCCGTCAGTCGTCGCGATGAGCAAGACCGGTGAACGTCTTGTGGGACTTCTCGCGAAGCGCCAGGCCGTCACCAACGCGGAGAACACCCTATATTCCATCAAGCGCTTGATCGGCCGCAAGTGGGAAGACGCCGAGGTTCAGCGCGACCTCAAGCTGATGCCGTTTAAGATGGTGAAGAGTGGAGAGGGCGTGAAGGTTGTTTTGCAAGGCAAAGAATATAGCCCGCAGGAAATCTCGGCGATGATTCTCGGTAAGATGAAAGCGGATGCCGAGGAGAGAATCGGCGAGAAAATTACCGAAGCGGTAATCACGGTGCCGGCTTACTTCGACGACTCTCAACGCCAGGCCACCAAGGATGCCGGCGAGATCGCCGGCTTGAAGGTGCTCCGCATCATCAACGAACCAACGGCGGCGGCGCTCGCGTATGGTTTTGATAAAAAGAAAGAACAAAAAATAATGGTTTATGATCTTGGCGGCGGCACGTTCGACGTTTCGGTACTCGACGTCAGCGCTGATTCCGTGCAGGTGCTTGCCACCAATGGCGATACTCATCTTGGCGGCGACGATTTTGATCAGCGAATTATACAGTGGGTCATCGATGAATTCAAACGTGAAAACGGCATCGATTTAGGCAAGGACAATCTCGCGCTCCAGCGCATCAAGGAAGCCGCCGAAAAAGCCAAGATTGAACTTTCAACCACGCCGGAAACTGAAATCAATCAGCCATTCATAACTTCAGACGCCAACGGTCCGAAGCACCTGATGATTAAATTCAGCCGCGCCAAGCTTGAGGAGCTGGTCGGTGACCTCGTCGAGAACACGCTTGGCCCGGTTCGTCGAGCGCTCACAGACGCAAAGGTTGATATAAAGGATATCAACGAGGTTGTAATGGTCGGCGGTATGACTCGCATGCCGTTGGTTCTTCAAACCGTAGAAAAATTTTTCGGCAAAAAACCAAATATCACTGTTAACCCTGATGAAGTAGTAGCGGTCGGCGCGGCCGTGCAGGGCGGTGTTCTGAAGGGTGATGTGAAAGATGTGCTCCTCCTCGATGTCACGCCGCTGTCGCTCGGTATTGAAACCATGGGCGCGGTCTTCACCAAACTTATTGAACGCAATACCACGATCCCGACTAGCAAGTCCCAGGTCTTCTCGACGGCCGCTGACAATCAGCCGGCGGTTTCGATTCGCGTTGCTCAGGGTGAACGCCCAATGTTCAATGATGATAAGTTGCTCGGACAATTTGAGCTTTCCGGTATTCCGCCGGCTCCGCGTGGCGTTCCACAGGTTGAGGTTACTTTTGATATTGATGCCAACGGCATTCTCAGCGTGAAAGCCAAGGACAAAGCAACTAACAAAGAACAATCAATTCGCATCGAATCCTCGACCGGACTTTCAAAAGAAGAAATCGAAAAGATGAAGAAAGACGCCGAGCTTCACGCGACCGAAGACAAGAAGAAACAAGAGATCATCGAAACTCGCAATCTCGCCGACACCATGGTTTATACTACCGAAAAAATGATGAAGGATATTGAAGAGAAGAAAGTCGCCGTGACCGATGATGAAAAGAAAGCGGTGACCGAGGCGCTTGCAAAAGTGAAAGAAGTCAAAGACAAAGACGATGTCGAGGCGATAAAGAAGGCTTCGGAGGAACTCTCCAAGGCCGCGCAGGCTGTCGGCACTAAAATGTATTCAGCCGAACAGGCAAAGGGTGCCGCCTCCGCTCCCAATGGAGCTACGGACGAGCCGAAGAAGGACGGACCGATTGAAGGCGAAGTTGTCGATGATAAGAATTAAAAAATAGTCCATAAAGTCATAAAGTCCATAACGTCCATAAAGTCGTGACGTTGGTGACTTTATAGACTTTTGACTTTAAGGACTTTATAGACTTTTACTTGTGTCCAAGGATTATTACAAAATTTTAGGCGTTGAAAAAAACGCGGCTCCGGAGGATGTAAAAAAGGCCTTCAAAAAGGCCGCTATGCAGCACCATCCGGACCGACCGGGTGGTAATGAAGCGAAATTCAAGGAAATAAATGAAGCCTATCAAGTATTAGGCGACGCCGAAAAACGAAAAAAATTCGATCAATACGGCTCTGACTTCGAACAGCAGGGCGGTTTTGGAGGCGGCGCCGGTTGGGAGGATTTCATGAACGCCGCGCGCGGCGGACAGGGTAATGGAGGATTTGAATTCAATTTTGGCGGCGCGGATTTTGGCGATTTATTTGGTGATATGTTTGGCTCCGCCTCCGCTCGTCGCGGACGAGCTCCGGCGAGACAAGGGAGGGACATTCAGGTTGATGTCGAGCTTGATTTCAAAGAGGCGGCTTTTGGCGTGGAAAAAGAAATTTCTTTGCGTAAACAATCTGCTTGCGACGTTTGTAGAGGTTCCGGAGCTGAACCGGACAGTAAACTTGAGACCTGTACGACTTGCGGCGGGCAAGGTCAAGTGATGCAAAACCAACGAACATTTCTTGGTAATATTCAGACGCAAACCACTTGTCCGGCGTGTCAGGGACGTGGAAAAAATCCAAGTAAAAAATGCAAACATTGTGGCGGACAGGGCGTAGCGCAAAAAACCGCGGCGGTAAAAGTTAAAATTCCGGCCGGCATCGACAATGGCCAATCAATTCGATTGACCGGACATGGTGAAGCGGCGCAGTACGGCGGGAAAAGCGGCGACCTCTATGTCCGGGCGCATGTCAGGCCGTCAAAAATATTTAGACGGGACGGCTTTGATATTTATGTTGACGCGGATATTTCTTACACCAAAGCTGTTCTTGGCGGCACGATAATTACAGAGACAGTTGATGGTCCGGTTGAGGTTCGAATTCCGGAAGGCACCGAGTCCGGTCAGTTGATTCGTCTGAGCGGAAAAGGCATTCCCGAAGTTAACGGGCGGGGCAGGGGAGACCATTACGTTCGAGTTAAAATTAAAGTGCCAAGGAAGGTCAGCAAGCAAACTCGAAAGTTGTTGGAAGATTTGGAAGGTTAGTTTTTTTGCGCGTCGAGAGTTTTGTTTACCTCGGCGTCGGCTTCCTTATTTTGTTCGCGGAGCACGTGCCGATAAGTTACTTTTTTAAATCCGGCGGCAACATTATAGACCTGAATAAATAATTTTTGCAGACGCGGCTCTTTCACTTTATATTCCCTTCGCATTTGTTTCACGATCAGTTCGCTGTCCAGCACGCAATCCACTTCGGTCGCGTTTAGCTCCTTGGCTTTTTTCAGGGCTTCAAGCAGCGCGGTGTATTCCGCGACGTTATTAGTTTGAATTCCAAGGTATACTCCGAATGAGGCGATGGTCTTCCCAGCCTCATTTTTTATTACGATGCCGCCGGCGGCCGGTCCGGGATTTCCGCGCGCGCCGCCGTCAGTGTAGGTGATAAGTTTCATATAATTGAAAAGAGTTTAGTAGTCTAATTTCCAAATGCCTTTATTGTCGCTGAAGTAGAGAATTCTACCGTTCGGATTATTAGTCATGACTTTTACGCCGTCATCGATCATGGTTCGATCAAGATAGAAATATGGAAAAAGCGCGGAAATTTTGCCAGCGCGCAGAAGCGCCAGGGTGTTGAACTGATCAAGCGACAAAACATTTTCAGGTTTTTCTCCGGAGCGATTTAGGAGGTAAGGTTCGTCGCCTTCGCTATAGGTCCACAGTTCATAGCGGTTCCAAAATATCCACCAGTTGTTAATTTTTGAAAAGAGATACTTATTCGCGTTGACCACAAATTTATCATTCGACCGAATAATGTAGAAGCGATTACCGGCCTGATCTTTTAGGAGCGTGGTGCCATGTCGGATTGTTACGAATTCTAGATTTGCTAGGGTAGAGGTTTGTGAGTCTCCGATGGCCGCGAAGGAGTTGAACAGCGATTTGAAACCGAGTGAATCTTTCCAAATACCAAGCTCGCCAGTCGAAGTGCTGACGTCCAAAGTCCAAAGCGTTCCATCGGTCATATACCAATCAAGAAATTTTGTGGGTGTGATTAGGTTGCTGGCCCCAAGTTCAGGAGCGAAAGAGTAGATACCTTTTCGTGTGCCGAAGTACAGGTTCAAATCGGAGGTGTTGCCCCAAACATATTTCAAGATCGGATCAACACTATATATTCCGTTTATTTTACCGGTCTCGGCGTTGATGACACTAACGCGTTTTCCACCGCCTGCGTCGCTGCTCACTGCCAGAAAGTCAGCGAGAGGAGCCCAGTTTAAGTTCAGCGTTCCCGACAGCTGGAAGGTGTGAGTCGGGATTTGCTGGCGTTCGTCTTCTATCGTCAGTTCGGTCCTATTATTTTTTGTAACCGTATATGCGAGATAGCGGCCGGAGAAAGAAAGGGCGAGTGCCGCGGCGTTGTCGTTGGAAATAAGTTTTGGCTTATTTTTTTTCAACAGAGAAAATTCTTTGATGTAGGTGGTTTTATTTTTATTGATTTCGATTTGTTTTTCCCAATCGTAGTAGCCGGGGGCGCTGATTTTCAGAGTATATTTATGGGGCGTGATATTGTTTAGTCTGATCGGCATGGTTTGATCGAGATTTAATCCGTCGAGATAGACGGTAGAACTTTTCGGCAGAATGTCGACGCTAAGGCTGCCAGTCTCGAGCAAGAGACCGTTTCTAAAATCGAATCGATATCCGGCGCTGTAGATAAGTACGAGCGGACTAATCAAAAAAAAGGCGGTGATAAACAAAAGCAAGGTCGCAAGACGAATTCGGCGGGTAAATTTTGAGCCAGGATATTCCATTGGACCCGGGTTATTGCTAATAATCTTTAATTAGATTATACTTGATACTACATCAAAAAATATACTTCGTCAAAGCTATGTCCTATCTTATTGTTCATGGCGGAAAAAAGCTGAAAGGGAAAATTATTAATCAATCAGCCAAAAATTCAGCGGTGGCAATTCTTTGCGCCACGCCCCTCATTCACGGCAAAGTGGTGCTCGAGAAGGTGCCGAGGATCGAAGAGGTTCAGAGAATTGTTGAATTACTGAAGAGTATCGGAATTAAAATTGCTGATGACGGCAAAGGGACGCTCGTTATCGATGCCGCCCTGCCATTGAATTTGTCAGCGATGGATCGTAATGCCGCTTGCCGGACTCGGGTATCGTTGTTGCTGTTTGGCTCGTTGGCGCATCGGGAAAAAAAATATCGTTTATATAAATCCGGCGGCTGCAAATTGGGCCAGCGCACGGTCCGTCCGCATCTGTACGCGCTGGAAAATTTTGGAATTAAAATTATTTCAAAAAACGACTGCTATGAAGTCGAGAATGACGGTTTACGCTCTGCCGAGATAGTCATGTATGAGTCTGGTGATACCGCTACTGAGAACGGAATTTTGGCGGCGGTTCTTTCTCCGGGCGTTTCGGTAATCAAGATGGCCTCGGCTAATTATCAGGTGCAGGATCTGTGTTATTTCCTGGTGAACGCCGGCGCAAAAATTGACGGCATCGGCACGACTACTCTCAGGATTACGGGAGTAAATAAACTTGTGCAGTCAAAAAGTTATCCCATCATGCCTGATCCGATCGTGGCGATGACTTACTTGGCCGCTAGCATTGTCACTGATTCGGCGCTGACTATTTGTAATTGCCCGCTGGAATTTTTGGAACTGGAATTATACAAATTAAGCAAAATGGGTCAGAAATTTAATATATTAAATCGACGCCGGTCCGAGAACGATAAATTTGATATCGCGGATATTCAAATAAAGCCGAGCAGGTTGATTGCGTTGGAAGATAAGATTGAAGGCCGGCCGTTTCCCGGATTAAACATTGATAATTTGCCGTTGTTCGCGCCGATTTTGGCTATGGCCAAGGGACGAACCCTAGTGCACGATTGGGCGTTTGAAAATCGCGCGCTTTATCATTTGGAATTGCAGAAGCTGGGCGTCAAGGTGACCTTGCTTGATCCGCATCGTGTCTGGATCGAGGGCCCGACTAAATTTGTCCATAATGAGGTGATCTGTCCGCCCGCGCTTCGTCCAGCGGTAAATCTGCTGGTCGTGATGTTGGCGGCGAAAGGGAAATCAATTTTGCGGAATATTTATGAAATTGATCGCGGTTACGAAAATTTATACGAAACGCTTCGCGGCGTTGGCGCCGACCTTGAATTAGTTAATGATTAAAAAAAATTTTAATATATTCAATCACTCTTTATTAACCTACTATGGACAATTCATCTCCTCATCAATCACGCGCCGTGAAATATCTGAATATTTATCTCGGCGTGATCGGAACGATCCTCGTATTTGGGACTGGAGTTCTTGCGGGCGGGGCGTTATTCGTCGGAAAAAACATCACTTCTTCCTCAGGCGAGGTAAGTATTGAGAAGGTTGTAAATCTAAATCGGTCGCTTAATAATTCCAATACCGTCGATTTCAGTCAGTTTTGGCAGGTCTGGGATTCCGTAAAGCAACAATACGTTAAGCAGCCGGTCAAGGACACGGATCTTTTCTATGGAGCGATGCAGGGGATGGTCGCCGGACTTGGCGATCCTTATTCGGAATATTTTCCGCCGGTGGCGGCCGCCGAGTTCAGTAAGAATTTAGCCGGCGAGTTCAGCGGTATCGGCGCGGAGATCGGGGTCAAGAACAATCAGTTGGTGGTCGTGGCGCCATTGCCAGAAACGCCGGCGGCGCGCGCCGGTCTTCGTCCTGGAGATAGGATTTTGGCAATTGATAAGCTCCCCACGCTTGGCATGGATGTTACTACGGCGGTGATGAAAATCCGCGGACCTTCGACCAGCAGTGTTGACCTCGCAATTTTGAGAAGTGGTTGGGACAAACCGCGCGATTTCACTATTCATCGCGCCAAAATTAATGTGCCGTCCGTGAGGTTTTCGATGAAGCCGGGCAATGTGGCATACGTGCGCGTAATGCAATTCAATGGTGATACTACGCCGGGACTAAATCAGGCGATAAAGGAAATTCAAAATAAAAAAGTATCAGGAATCATTCTCGATCTGCGCAGCAACCCGGGCGGATATTTGGATGCCGCGGTCAGTATGGCTAGTGAGTGGATCAGGAGCGGAACGGTCGTAAGCGAAAGATCAAGCAACGGATCTGAAAACGCGCATCCGAGCGAAGGTCTGCATCGTTTGGCCGGCATAAAAACTATCGTGCTGGTAAATAAGGGTTCGGCATCTGCCTCTGAAATCGTCGCCGGCGCGCTGCAGGATACGAAGACCGGCACGGTCATCGGCGAGACAACTTTCGGGAAGGGCTCGGTGCAGGATTATCAAAATTTGCCGGACGGCTCGGCTTTCAAGATTACCGTGGCCGAATGGTATACTCCAGGGGAACACAATATCAACGACAAAGGCATCACGCCGGACATTGAAGTTAAGGAAGATTTTGATAAAGAAGAGGTTGGACAGGATGTGATGATTGATAAGGCTCTCGAACTTCTGAAGAAATAATTTTACACCCTATCCATCCAATGTTTGTCGACTTCAACTTCTAATTCGAGAAAAACCTTTTTGTTAGATGCTTGTTCGAGCTCCTTCCTGGCGGCGATGCCGATTTCCTTGATCGCGCGTCCGCCTTTGCCGATGATCATTTCTTTATATTTTCGATCGTAGGTGTAGACGATGGCTTTGACCACGGTGATGTCGGGTTTTTCCTCCACTCCGGCAATTTCAACGTGAGTGGTATAAGGGACTTCTTTTCGTAGCGCCAGGAAGATTTTTTCTCGGATAATTTCCGCGATCCAAAAATCTTTGCTGACGTTGGTGAGCTGATCAGCCGGATAAAGCGGCTCACCCTCTGGCAAAAGCTCAAATACTTTCTGAATGAGAGGTTGGATATGTCGATTCATGGTCGCCGAAAGCTCAATGGTGGCGGCAAAGTCTTCATCCAGCGACTGGTAGTCACTAAGGAATTCTTTTTCTGTGGCTGAGAGATCGCTTTTGTTGATAACCATGATTTTGGGGATCGTAAGCTTGCGGATCAGACTCAACACCATTCGTTCCTCCGGCCCGATTGGTTTGGTCGGATCGGCGACATAAATTACGAGATCAATATCGCGCAAAGATTCGTGAACACTGTCTGTCAGCTGGCTTGAAAGATGTCCGCGCTTCTCTCTGAAGATACCCGGCGTATCGACAAAAACCGCCTGACCTTCAGGTCGGTTTAGCACGCCGTGAATGACGTTTCTGGTGGTTTGAGGCTTGTCCGTCACGGCCGCGATCTTTGTGCCGATGATCGTATTGAGTAGGGTTGATTTCCCGACGTTAGACCTGCCAACCAGCGTAATTAGTCCGCTTTTCATAATAGTAGAAGTGTTTTCTGATGTTTACCCTTTCCTTTTTTTCGTTATATTGTTATAATATTAGAGGATTTAAGGAAAAAAATCAAGGGGGATAGCTAAATCCTTGAAATTTTTTATGAAAGTAATCTTGCTGAAAACCATCAAAGGACTGGGCAATACCGACGCCGTAAAGGAGGTAAAAGAGGGTTATGCCCGAAATTATCTGTTTCCGCACAATTTAGCTATTCAAGCAACGCCGGCTGAAGTCAAGGAAATCGAAGATCGTAAAAAGAAAAATGTTAAAGCCTCAGTCGAAAATTTGCGTTTACAACAAAGCCTCGTCGGACAGCTCGACGGCATAGAGGTGGAAATCTCCGAGAAGGCCAACAGCAACGGCGGGTTATATGCGGCCGTTACCCCTCAAAAAATTTCAAATACTCTCGGCGCGATGGGCTACCAGGTAAAATCCGAACAAATTATCACGAAGCCGCTCAAACAAGTCGGAACTTTTCCGGTTGTTGTCCGGTTTGGAGACGGACTTGAAGCGGAAATATCAGTTATCATCAATTCTTTAACCTAGTTATGTCGAGAACCAAATACATTTTCGTAATTGGCGGCGTGCTCTCAGGCGTCGGCAAGGGCGTGACGGTCGCATCAATCGGGAGAATCCTAAAAAATCGCGGCCTAAATGTGACCGCGATGAAAATTGATCCATATGTGAATGTCGATGCCGGCACGATGAATCCGGTGGAGCATGGCGAAGTGTTTGTAACTGATGACAAAGATGAAACCGATCAGGATATTGGCAATTACGAAAGATTCCTCGACACGACTATTACTTCGTTAAACTACATGACCACCGGCCGGGTCTATCAGAGTGTAATCCAGAAAGAACGAAGCATGTATTACAAAGGCAAGTGCGTGCAGGTAGTGCCGCATATTCCGCTTGAGATAATCTCTCGCATCAAGAAAGTCGCGAACGAAAGCAAGGCCGAAGTGGTCGCGATCGAAATCGGCGGCACGGTAGGGGAATATGAGAACATTCTTTTCCTCGAAGCCGCCCGCATGATGAAACTCCAAGCGCCGGAGGATGTTTTGTTTGTCCTCGTGAGCTACATGCCGATCCCCAGTCACCTTGGTGAAATGAAAACCAAGCCGACACAGCACGCGGCCCGGGCGCTCAATAGCAGTGGAATTCAGGCTGATTTTATCGTGGCGAGGGGCGAGGACGAACTTGATAAACCGCGGCGAGAGAAACTAGCGACCTTCTGCGGTCTTCACTCGGAGGAGGAAATTATTGGCGCGCCGGACGTGCCAAGTATTTATGAAATTCCTTCAGTTTTTGAAAGACAACATTTCAGCGATCTGATTGCGAAACGCCTGAAGCTTAAATTTCGTGAGAAAAAAAATCCGGGCTGGAATCGTTTTCTCAGCAACATGCGCGCCGCCGATCAGGAAATAAAAATTGCAGTGGTTGGAAAGTATTTTGGCACCGGAAATTATACTTTGTCTGATTCGTATATTTCCGTCATCGAGGCGATCAAACACGCCGCCTGGAGTAACGGCGCAAAACCGGAGCTTACCTGGATCGACGCCGAGAAGTATGAGAAGAATCCTGAGGAAACCTCGGAGCTAACTAAATTTGACGCGGTGATTGTTCCCGGTGGATTTGGCGCCAGAGGAATTGAAGGGATAATTAGCGCTATTCGTTTCGTTAGAGAACATAAAATTCCTTACCTCGGTTTATGTTACGGCATGCAGCTGGCGTCGGTGGAATTTGCCCGCAATGTCCTAGACCTGCGCGACGCTAATACGGTTGAATGTGATGCCGCGACGAAAAATCCGATCATCCATATCAATCCGAATCAAGCGGCTAACGTGGAAAACAACCGTTATGGCGGTACGATGCGTCTTGGCGCCTATGATTGTGAGTTGCGCTCCGGAAGCAAAGTGCAGAAGCTTTATAAAGCGACCAACATCAGCGAACGCCATCGCCATCGCTATGAATTTAATAATGCCTACCGCGAGCAAATGGAAAAAGCCGGAATGCAGATGGTTGGAGTAAACAAGGAAACTGATTTGGTTGAAATTATTGAATTGGAAAATCACCCGTATTTTGTCGGTTCGCAATTTCATCCTGAATTTAAATCTCGCCCAATGCATCCGCACCCATTGTTCGTGGGGTTGGTGAAGGCCGCGCTAGGACAGAAGAAGTAGGGGGCAAAAGACGGCAAACCCCACCTAGCCTCCCCTTGGAAAGGGGAGGGAGTGATTATCGTCCCATCATCCTGAGCAGCACTTCAAAGGTCCGTAGAATTATCACGACATCGAGGAACAGGCTGCGGTTTTTTATATAATAAAGATCGTATTCAAGTTTAACTAAATTTTCTTCAATCGTGCCGTAATAAGATTTCTGTAATTGCGCCCAACCTGTGATTCCTGGTTTGACTAGGTGGCGAAGGGAATAAAAAGGCATCGCGACGGTGAGCTTTTCGACAAATTCCGGCCGCTCCGGCCTCGGTCCGATGACGGCCATCTCGCCTTTTAGAATATTTATAAATTGCGGCAGTTCGTCCAGCCTGGTTTTGCGTAAAAAGTTTCCAAAGTTTGTGACGCGGGAGTCGTTGATCGCGGCGAATTGAGGGCCTTCTAGCTCGGCACTGCCTTCTTTGTTCAGGGAGCGCATGGTGCGAAATTTATAAATATTGAACGGCTTTCCCATTCGGCCGATGCGATTTTGCGTGAAGAAAATTGGTCCGGGCGAAGTAATTTTGGTGATGATAGCGATGAATGGGAAGACGATGAGAAAAACGAGGCCCATGACGAACGTAAAGAAAACGTCAACCAGAATTCGAAAGCGATCGTAGATTTTTTTGGTCTGCTCGTTGAGATGGGTAACAAACCAATCTTCAGAAAAGGCATAAGGAGGAATCCGTTTGAAGAAATCTTCGTAAAATTCCGCCAGCGGGATAATACCGACTTGTTGGTAGAGCGCTCGGTATAGTGAGTTTAGGAGAGTGGTATCGCCGGTGGCCTTTTCTGAGATTACAATTAAACTTGGGTACGCTCCGTGATTTTTTTTTATTAATTCGTCAAGCGTGAAGGCGGTAGGAAGACCTAAACCGGTATCGGCATTTGTGACGAGGCCGCTCACTGTGTAGCCGCGTTCCGGAACTTTCATCATTACGTCTGTCAGCTCCTCGATCTCGTGATTGAAGCCGACGAAGATTACCGGGGTGCGCAGAAGATTGGCGGAAAGGAAACGATTATAGGCCGCGCGCCAAATCGCGAGCGCTCCGAAACCGCAGATCGTGACAAGGAGGAGCGTGGTTTTTGGCGAAACGGTCGCGTTTGGGTTGGAGTAAAAGAAAAGGATCGAAATTACTAACCAGACTGTGGCGGCTAAAAAAATTTTTTGAAAAAAAACTGAAGTGTTGCGCGCTTTACCGATATCGTAGAAACCGATGATAAATAAAATAATGATTGCCAGCGCGAAGAGCAGGGTGAGTGGTCCGACGAGGTTAATAAAACTAGCATTCGGCAAATGCAAATATCGCAGGGTCACGCCCAGGTAAAGTCCGGCGTATAAAGCCGAAAGGTCTCCGAAGAGGAGGATAAGCTGTTTAAGTCGATGAAACATGGTATAATATGATAAATAAATCCCAATTTCCAATATCCAAATCCCAATTACATGAATCGATTTTATCCTAAATTACTAAAAAAAGCAATGTTTCTGGCGGCATTAATAAGTCTGCTCATTTTTGTCGCTGAGCCGGTTTTGGCGCGCGCGCCCAATGATCCGATGTATGGTGATCAGGAATTGATTTGGAATCAGGTTAACGCGCCGGCGGCCTGGGACTACGCTGTCGGTTCAAAAAGAATCGTGGTGGCGATGATCGATACCGGCATGGATAGCTGGCATGAGGATTTGCGAGATAATTTATGGGTTAACGGCGAGGAAATTCCCGGCAACGGAATTGATGATGATCATAACGGATATGTTGACGATATTAGTGGCTGGAATTTCGTCGAAAATGACAATGACGTACGCACCTCGGTTTTTGATACTACTGACGATAAAGAAGCGGTGCGGCATGGAACGCTACTCGGCGGTATAATCGGCGCGCGTGGCGATAATGGACTTGACGGCACGGGTGTGAACTGGCGGATCAGCCTGATGCCGCTTCGGGCGATCAGAAGCGATGGCAAGGGGGCATTTCGAGCGGTGACCGAGGCGGTGAACTACGCGGTCGATAATGGCGCTGATGTTATTAGTCTTAGTTTTATGGGTGATATGCCGGAGACGACTTTGCTATCCGCGCTCCGCCGGGCTTATGATAAAGGAATTGTAATCGTGACGGCGGCCGGAAATTATGACAGTCCCGATTCCAGCGTCTGCAACCTAAACAAAAATCCTCTTTATCCGGCATGCTATGATCATGAAGGCGACAGCAGTGAAAACTGGAGTATCACGGTTGGTTCAGTTGATAAAGACGATGTATTAAGCCAGTTTAGTAATTACGGAAAATGCGTCGACATCATGGCTCCCGGCGAATATATCTACAATACCGAGCGTTACGCGCCGCAGTTTGGCTACCCGAATGAATTCGGAGGTCCCTGGTTTGGCACATCATTCGCGACGCCACTTGTCGCCGGCACCGCGGCGCTTATCAAATCGATTCATCCCGAATGGAGCGCGAAAAAAATAATTTCCACGATTCTCATCACCGCTGATCCGATCGATTCAGTAAATCCCGGCCGCGAAGGCGATCTCGGCAGAGGAAGGCTCAATGTCGGTCGCGCGATCACTCTTGCCATAGCCACTCCCGTAATGGTTGGGAAGGGAGGAATTTATTATCTAAAAGGTTCAGTAATCATGAAATATGACCTCGGGAGCGGCGGGCGGGCGAAACCCACCCGATTTTTGAATGGAGCGCCGGTCGCGATCGCGACTACCGCGCATTATAACCGTGAACAGGTAGCGGTACTTGTCAGTCGTGGTGGAAAATATTTCCTGGATGTTTATAAGGATGACGGACAGCTGGTCGATGAGTTTACTATTCCAAAAGGCGTTGTGATTGGTCGATCAGTAATTCAATTTTCTTCCGGAATTTTTAGTATCGATTCAAGACAATATGATAAACGCGCGAAAAAAACAAAAATATCCGTTTTCAATGTTAGATCAGGCCGGTCTAGTCTGGCGGTGTTTCCCGGAGATGTTGTTGGCGAGGCGAATGAAGCTGCTGGCGGATTGTCGGCGAAAGTTATTCAGCGCGATAAAAAAGTTATTCTCCGGATAGTAGATCATGCGAGCGGTAATATTAGCGAAAAGGAACTGTCAACGGCCGTTCGCAAGCATTGGTTGCTGAAAATTATTACGATGGCCGACCGGAGTTTATTTTTGCCCTATACCACAGAGGGCGGCTCCTTTATCGCCTACGATAGCGATTTCAGCCAGGCGCTGACGGTAAGGATTCCGAAGCGTTAGGGTCGCATTGTCAATTGCCGTTTGAGATGTTATAATAATCTTACTATGGACACTCCAATTTTTGAGAAAAAAAATGTTTTGGTAACCGGCGGGGCCGGATTCCTAGGCTCGCATCTTTGTGAATTTTTGTTGAGGGATTCAAAAGTTATTTGTCTCGACAATTTCTCCAATTCCGATCCCGGGTCGATCACCCATCTTCTGCAGTACCCGGATTTCGAGTTTATAAATTACGATGTCAACAAGCCGATCGACCTTGATCAATTTGATGAACTTGATAAATTCAAAGTAAAATTTCAGGGGATACAGGAAATTTATCATCTGGCTTGTCCGACCAGCCCGAAGGATTTTGAAAAATCAAAACTCCAGTCGCTATGGTCAAATTCCTCAGCCATGATCAACACGCTGGATCTAGCAGTCAAATATCATGCTAAATATTTATTTTCCTCGAGTGCCGTGGTTTACGGAGAGGATCAGGGCCGGGGAGATCGATTCGCTGAGGATAATCTTGGCGTGGTAAACCAGCTTTCTGAACGCGCGTGCTATGACGAGGGCAAGCGCTTCGCCGAAACTAGCGTCGCAACTTATCGTCAGGTTTATGGCATTGACGCCAAGATCGCCAGAGTATTCACGACCTACGGTCCGCACATGAAGCTTTTTGATAAACAATTAATTCCGGATTTTATTATCAACGCGATTGACGGCAAGGATCTTGTTATTTACGGGGATGAAAGCTTCTCCACTTCGCTCTGCTATGTCAGCGATATGGTCGATGGAATGGCGCGTCTGATGAAAACCGGTCCGGAGATTAATTTGGCTAATCTTGGAGGTGAAGAGGCCATTCGTTATGCCGATGTCGCCCAAATGATTATTTCAATGACAAAATCCACGTCACGCCTGGTTTTTGAAAAGCCGTTGCTCTTCCTTACCCAAAAAGGTCTGCCCAACATTGCCTTCGCGAAAGACAGACTCGAATGGCTGCCCCTCGTTATGCTTGAGGACGGTCTTCGCAAGACGATTGATTATATTATCGCGCGTCGAGAGTCGCTATTATTTACTAATTTTGGCGCCACCCGTGAGTGATATGGTTTTGGTTATAGTTCCCGCCTACAATGAAGAAGAAAAAATCGGTCGCGTCATCCGCGGCCTTTTTGAACAGGGGTTAAAAAATGTCGTGGTTGTCGATGACGGTTCGACTGATGGTACTGTGGCTGAAGCTGAAAAACTAGGAGTTAAAATTTTGCGTCATGAGATAAATAGGGGGCAGGGCGCGGCGCTTGAAACCGGGAACGCTTATGCTCGCTTGGTTAATGCTGATCAAGTTGTTCATTTTGATGCTGATGACCAGTTTAATCCGGCCGATGTTTTGGATGGGGTTAGCCTTATGGGCCAAAAAAATCTTGATGTGGTGTTTGGCTCCAGATTTATCGATGAGCGCTCGAAGATTCCGTGGCTTAAGCGGGTCATTATTTTACCGCTTAGTCGGTGGGTAAATTTTGTGTTCACGGGGTGTCTTCTCTCTGACGCGCACAATGGTTTTCGTATTTTGTCGAAAAATGCTCTGGGTATGCTCCATATAACTCACGACCGGATGGCGCACAATACCGAGATCGTCAGGCAGGTCAAAAAATTTCATTTGCGTTATGCCGAGTTCCCGGTTGAGGTAAAATACCATACGTATGGACAAGGAGTGGGTGGAGGCTTTATGATACTTAGGGATCTGATTGTTGGTTTATTTACTAGGCTTATTTAGCTATGGCGCCGATTCAAATTCTACTGCTGGCCTTTTTTGCGATTGCGATTGTGAAGGTTTTTAAACGAAATTTCACCGGTGATCTTTCGCTTTGGGCGACATTTTTTTGGGTGATATTTTGGGTGCTTGGAGGCCTCGTTGTAATGCAGCCCAACCTCAGCTCGTCGCTCGCGAAATTATTCGGCGTGGGTCGAGGCGCGGACGTCGTGGTCTATCTGGCGCTCGCGGGTTTGTTCTTTATGGTATTTCGTCTGGTGGTTAAAATTGAAAAATTAGAGAGAGAAATCACGAAGGTTGTCAGAGATAAGGCGCTGAAATAAATTTTCTTTATATGAAAATTGCGCACGTAGTCGCGGCATTTCCTCCTGACATCGGCGGCATGGGTCAGGTGGCGTTAGACGAAGCGCGTGAACTCTCAAAGCGAGGGTATGACGTGACGGTTTTTGCGTTGTCTTATCCGCTCAGCCGGTATGATGACAGTAAATTGCCATTCAAGATCGTTCGCAGCCGGCCGCTGATCCCGGGAGGCATTGCCGGATGGGTGCCGGCTTGGCGCAAGATGTTGGTTGGCTTTGATTTGATTCATTTGCATTATCCATTTTATGGCGGCGCTGAATCAGTTTGGATGAATGCGGGCGCCACTCCTTATATTATTACCTATCATATGGACGCCCAGCCGACCGTCATGTTTAAAAAACCGATCAAATTGCTTTATGATCGTTTCGTCGCGCCGCGAATTATGAGCAAGGCGAGGCGGGTGATTTTGGTTGACGATAATCATCGTTTCGCCTTTGAACAAAAATTGTATCCATCCCAAAAAACGGTATTGCCGAATGGAATTGATACGGATATTTTCAAACCGGGCGCGGTTGTTCCAAATGAATTTGGTTTAGACTCCCTCGCCGGAAAACGAATTTTTTTGTTTGTTGGAAACCTGCTGCCGGTGAAAGGTCTGCCGCTGCTTATTAAGGCCTGGAACAAATTGACAAATCTTGACGCTTATCTGGTGGTGGTTGGCGGCGGCTACAATGAAGCTAGCTACCAAAAGCTTGCAAAAAAATACGGAGTCGCGGATCGCTTTCGCTGGCAAGGGCCATGTTACGACCAGGAACGTCTAGCTAAATATTATCGGCTCGCCGAGGCTGTAATTATTCCTTCTTCGTCGGAGACGTTTTCGCTGGTGGCTGGAGAAGCACTGGCTTCGGGTTGTCCGGTGATCGCGAGCGACGTCCCCGGGATTAGGAGCAGGGTCAAGGAAGGCGTGACAGGTTTTTTGTTTGAATCCGGCGTTGAGCGCAGTTTGCTTAACGCGATGGATCGGTATTTCAAAAATTCAACGGAGCAAATAAAAATTTTTGGCGGCAATGGCCGCGAGTTGATTGAGGAAGAGTTTGGTTTGAAAAAGCATCTAGATGCGTTAGAGGAACTTTATCGCGTTTCGGTATGACATTTAATTATGAACTTTCAGTTTGGGGCAGAGGAACAGCCGGTCTCCGGACTGGGGATCCGACCAGTATTCGTCTACGCAGGACTCTGAAGGCATTGGCTCCCCTCAGGGAGGGCGAAATGGCGCTAGAGGTTGGATGCGGCGCCGGCCAGTTTATCCGCGCCATAAAGGAATTGAGGCCGGAACTTGTCTGTCACGGTTCAGATATTAGCAGAAAGGCGCTGGAGCAAGCGCGAAAAAAATTGGATGGCGTTTTGTATTCGGAACAACAAGGGAATGATTTGCCGTATGCCGACGGACTATTTTCAGCCGTGGTTATTTTTGATGTTTTGGAACATGTTGATGATCCGACCGCGTTCCTGCGTGAGGTCAATCGCGTGTTACGTTCGGGCGGGATATTGTACGCTTTTGTCCCGTGCGAGGGAGATGTATTATCTTTTTGGCATCTTCTTAAATTTTTTAACATCTGCGTCAATCTTACTGAAAAATTCGCCGGACACATTCAGTATTTTTCACGTCATTCACTTGTCAATCTTGTAAAAAGTAATGGTTTTAGGATAAAATCAATCAGCTATAGCGAGCATATTCTTGGTCAGCTTCTCGGGGTGGCGGCTTTCCTTTCGATGGATGTTTCCGCGAAAGCGCGCGGCCTGGAGCAGATTAACAACGAAACATATTTTACCGAGAATTTTGGCGGCGTTCGTTTTCGTTGGCTTAGAAGGTTGGTGAATACGCTGATTTTTTTAGAAAGTTTCTTATTTAGACGCGTTCCTTCGCCGAATGTTCATTTGGTGGCAGAGAAGGAATAAGGGTTGATTTGACGGGTTGCGCTTTAAAATATCTTAGTGTATAATAATTCTTACGTTGATTATTTATTTTTACTTTTTGTTATGTCAGACTCTAACAAAGGTTTGCTCGAAGCGTTAAGTCCAAAGACCGCCCTGATGGTCGGTTTGGTTGGCGGAGTTTTGTGCCTTGGCACTCTTGGATTTATCGTCCTTGGGACATTGGTCCTGCAAGGGAAAGTTTCGATCGGCAACAAGGACAGTTCGACGCCGATCGCGTACAGTCCGGCTCAGGCGCAGCCGCCGGCCGCCGCGCAAAATCAAACTCCACCTCAGGCAAATATTCCCAAAACTGCCAAACCGACGGTTGAATTGTTCCTGATGGCGTACTGTCCATACGGACTTCAGATGCAGAAAGCTTTTCTGCCAGCCTGGGATCTTTTGAAAAACAAAGCCGACCTGTCGGTGAAATTTGTAAATTACGCGATGCACGGTAAAAAAGAGGTCGATGAAAATACACGGCAGTATTGCATCGAAAAGGAACAGCCCGCTAAGTATTCCGCTTATCTCAAATGTTTCTTTGGCGCCGGACAAAATGATGGCAGCGAAGCAAACTACAAGAGTTGTCTGTCATCAGCGGGTGTCAACGAATCGTCACTCAGCAGCTGCGTAAATAATACTGACAAGCAATTTGGAATCAGCGCGAAATTTAATGATCAGGCTTCATGGCTCTCTGGCAGGTATCCGCAGTTTCCTATAAATGAAAGTGAAAATACTAAGTATGGCGTCCAGGGTTCTCCGACCCTCGTGATTAACGGCGTGCAATCGCAAGCCGCGCGAACACCGGAAGCGATCAAGCAGGCGATTTGCGCCGCGTTCGTAAACGCGCCTCCAGAATGCTCGCAGCCGCTAGATAACAGTTCATTTCAAGCTGGGTTTGGATTGGCGCAAGCCGGAACAGCCGGGGCCGCCAGTCCGGGCTGCGGCACTTAATTAATTTAAGGAAAAATAATATGGGCAGATTTAAAAAAGGTTTATTTCTCGGCGGACTGATGGGCGCGGCGCTGATGTGGCTGAACGCGACTCCGAAAGGCAAAGAAATGCGTGAAAAAATTGCCGCTCATTTGGAACCGTTGTTTAACGAGCTGACGTTGAGTCTGAAGCAACTCGAGGGTCCGACCAAGGAAATGTATGATGCTCTAGTTGAGCGCGCCGTTGCCGAGTATGCCGCCAAGAAAGAACTTGCTGATGATGTTAGGCAGCAGTTGGTCAGACAGCTGAGGAAACGCTGGTCAAAATTGCAACACGAATTAAAACGAAAATAAAGGCGGTTTAGAAAGGTTTTTTTCGGGCTAGTCCCTATGTCTTCTATTTTAGATTCTATTAAGGACGTGAAAAAGCTGGATTCCCAAAATATGCTTGGGAGTCTTGAAAGATTGGCCGATCAAATCGAACAGATTGATGCTGAGGTTACGGATCTCAAACTGCCTTCTTCTTACAAAAAAGCGACCAATGTCGTTTTTTTTGGTATGGGCGGATCCGCTCTCGGCGCGCATTGTATCAGCGCGATTTATAAAAATAATTTGAAATTGCCTATTGAAATCGTGAATGGTTATGAAGCGCCCGGAACGGTCGGCAGGAATACGCTTGTCATCGCCGTGAGTTATTCCGGCGGGACCGAGGAGACATTATCAGCTCTTGAAAATGCTCGCCAGCGCGGCGCCAAACTCGCGGTAGTTACCTCTGGTGGCGAACTCGCAAAGTACGCGAAAGAAAATAAAATTCCGGCCTTAGTTTTCAAAACCGATAAGAATCCCTGCGGCTCGCCGCGCATGGGGCTAGGGTTTACCTTTTTCGGACCGCTGTTGATTTTAGGCAAGCTTGGTATCGTAAAGGTTTCTTCGGCTGATGTGGCGAAAGCGGCTGTAACAGTCAGAAAATATCAAAAATTATTCGGGCAGGGAAATAATGAAAGCGGAAATTTTGCGAAGAGCGCGGCCGGAAAATTGTTTGCCGGAAGCGTCTGGTTTTTCGGCGCGGAACATCTCTCTGGAAGCGTTCATATCGCCGCCAACCAGCTCAATGAAAATGCCAAACGGTTTGGCGGTTATTTTCTGATTCCGGAACTGAATCATCATTTGCTGGAGGGACTATCCTTTCCAAAGGAGAGTCTTGGGTCTTTTTTCATGATTGAATCCAATTTATATAATGCTCGTGTTCAAAAACGTTTCGGCGTGACCAAGGAAATTTTACAAAAAAATGGCAAGAATTTGGTAGCGTATCAATGCGTCGAGGAGACCGCGCTGAATCAAGCGATGGAAGTTCTGGTTCTCTGCAGTTATCTAAGTTTTTACCTCGCGATGCTGGAGGGCATCGATCCGACCGCGATTCCAACCGTTAATTTTCTCAAAGCGTCTCTCAAAAATTCCTAATGTGGATGTTTCAGTACTCACAGTTACTTCAAATTCCGTTGAATATATCGCCGGACAAATCGCCTCGGTGTATGAAGCCGGACGTGGTTTGGCTACCGAAGAATTGATAGCGGACAACGCTTCGGACGATGGGACGGTTACCGTTATTCGTCAGAAATATCCCAATTTGGCATTGACTGTTTACAAGGAGAATAGGGGATTCGGCGCCGCGAATAATGATCTCGCGACCAAGGCAAGCGGTCGGTATTTTCTACTTCTGAATCCGGATATGAAAATGGCGCTTGGCAGTCTTCTGCCGCTCGTTGCCTGGGCTGACGCGCATCCGGAGGCCGGGATCGTCAGTTGTAAATTGGTAGATCAAAATGGGAATTTCAACGTCAAAACCGGTCCGCGGCGTTTCCCGACAATCGTTGATCAGCTTGTCATCCTGTTGAAACTCCCGCATCTTTTTCCGTCGCTTCTCAATAAATACCTTTGGGAGAATTTTGATTCCGAAAAGGAACAAATGGTTGACGCGGTTCAGGGTTCGTTTATGCTGGTGAGGCGGGAAATCTATGAGAAACTCGGCCGGCTTTTTGATCCCAGATTTTTTATCTGGTTTGAGGATGTTGATCTGTGCCGCGAAGCAAAGCGTTTCGGGTATGAAGTTTGGTATGTTCCGACGGTTAGCTGTGTTGATTTTGGCGGCAGAAGTTTTGCCAAGCGGGCGTTTTTTTGGAAACAGCTTCAGCTAGTCAAAAGCATGTTTAGATATTTTTTGAAGTGGGGTTTATGAAACTAACCGCGCAACTTGTAGTCTGGAATGGCGCGAAGCATTTGCCGGCGCTTTTCGATTCCTTGCGAAATCAAACCTTAAAGGAATGGGAATTGTTGGTTCTCGATAATGGTTCAGTCGACAATTCCTTGAAAATTATTGAGGCGGAAAAAGTCCGATTTCCGAATATGCAATTTTTTCACGAAAAAAAGAATCTCGGATTTTCCGGCGGTCATAACGTTTTATTTCAAAAATCTGATTCCGAATACGTATTACTTTTGAATCAGGATGTAATCCTGGAAAATGATGTTTTTGAAAAATTAGTAGATTATCTTGATGAAAATTTGAATGTCGCGAGCGCCGCCCCTCGATTGATGAGAATTGAAAATAATGAACGAACAGGGATTGTTGATTCGCTCGGTCTGACGGTAGATCGCCGTCGGCGTTTTTCCGATCGAATGGCGGGCGAGCCTTGGAAATTACAGTCTGAGTCGGCGCATCCGGCCCAACCTTGTTTTGTCTTCGGAGTTTCCGCCACCGTCGCGATTTATCGCCGGAGTGCTGTTAACCTCGCCACCAACGGCCGGTTGTTCGATCCGTATTATTTTTCATATCAGGAAGATGTCGATTTGGCCTGGCAGCTGCAGCTTAGAGGTTATGATTCGGTGATTTTGCTGGACAAGGCGGCCTACCACCAACGCAGTACGCAAGATGCCGTTCGGGGAGTGTTATCTACCGCGATCAACAAACAAATGCAGTCTCCGATGGTTCGCTTCTATAGTTACCGAAATCATCTGGCTACCATAATAAAGAATGACCAGTGGCAAAATTTTACCCTTGATTTTCCTTGGATTTTATGGTATGAAGTGATGAAGTTTGTCTACATATTATTTTTTGATCGGGAGACGCTGAAAGGTTTGAGGGAGCTTTGGAATGAAAGGGTTTGGCTGAAGAGCGAGAGAAACAGAATCCAAACCGGAGCGAAGGTTCATTGGAAAAAGATCGGCCAGTGGATGTACATGTAATTTATGTTTGATGTAAATATCGTCATTGTAAACTATAACATGAAGGATGACATCGGAAGATGTCTGGCTTCTTTGTATCAAGATATAAAAGACAGCTATTTGAATGTTAATGTCGTAGTCGTTGATAACGCTTCTACCGACGGCAGCGGCGATTTTATACGTTCTCATTATCCTGAGGTAAAATACCTGGAACAAAAAACAAACCACGGTTTTGGTTTCAGCCAAAATGTCGGTCTATCTTCGGCGGAAGCAAAATATTATTTCGTTTTAAATCCCGACACATATTTTTTTCCTAATGAAGGTTCGGTCAAGAAGTTGTTTGATTTCATGGAGAAGGAACCAAAGATCGGCATCGTTGGTCCGAAATTGCTGTATCCGGATGGTTCGTTGCAATATTCGTGTTACCGATTCCAGTCATTTTGGCAGCCTCTTTTAATCAGAACTAATATTGCGAAAAAAAAAGGCGAGCAATACCGCCACTATTTCAACATGAAAGGCTTTGATCACCTGAGAACTCGTCCGGTCGATTGGGTAATGGGTTCGGCGATGTTCATTCGCGGTTCGGCGCTTGGAGAGGTCGGAAAGTTTGACGAACGGTTTTGGATGTATTTTGAGGATTCAGATTTATGCCGCAGATTTTGGGAAAAGGGCTGGCTGGTGTACTATTTCCCGGATGTTACCATCGAGCACGCTCATACCAGAAGTTCGGCGGCGATCCCCGGGGCGGTCACGCCATTGTTAAAAAATAAATTGGCGCGCGTTCATGTCGCGAGTTGGATAAAATATATGTGGAAGTGGCGCGGCAACAACAAATTCTATGAATCAAGAAAAAAATAAACCTAAAGTCGCGGTGGTCTATCTTTCGTATCATTCTGATCCGTATCTCGATGATATGGTAAAGGCGCTGCAGTCTTGTGCTTATCCGAAGGAACAGCTGGCATTGGTCATTGTTGATAATCCGCATCCGGAATATGGATCGTCAGTTCAAAAAATTGCTGAGCTGGTAATGCCGTTGTCGGGGAAATCACTGCCGGAGGTGACGTTGCTGCCGCAAGAAAAAAATCTTGGTTTTACCGGCGGAAATAATGTCGGGATAAAGTGGGCGCTGGAGCGCGGCTTTGATTATATTTTTCTGCACAATCAGGATGGCTATCTCGGTAGTGATTGCATCTTGAAACTTGTCGAGGCGATGGAAGCGGACAAAACTATCGGTTGCGCGCAGGCTTTGATTATGCTCGACGGAACCGACAAAGTAAATACGGCTGGCAATTCATTTAATTATCTTGGTTTCGCTTTCATTGATCATTTTGGAAAAAAATTATCAGAGCTAAATTTGAAACCGGTAGAGAAAGTCGGTTACGCGAGCGGTGCCGGTCTCATGATGAGGTCCGATCTCGTGAAGAAATATGGCAGTCTTGACGAGGATTTGTTCGCGTATCATGAAGACGTCGAGTATTCATTGCGTTTGAAATTTGCCGGCTTCAGCGCGGTGATGGTTCGAGACGCGATATTTCATCACAAGTATGTCTTCAGCCGCAGTAAGACAAAATTTTATTTCATGGAACGAAATCGCTACGCGGTCCTGCTGATGTACTATAAATTCTCGACGCTCATTTTATTATTTCTGGCGCTGTTGTTCATGGAGTTGGGGCTTTTTATTTTCTTTGTTTTGAATGGCTGGGGGCGGGAAAAACTTAAAATTTACGCGTATTGGCTGGACGCCGGGAATTGGAAATTATGGCTTCGGAAGCGAAAGAAAATTCAGCAGCTGCGGACGCTTACAGACCGAGATCTTATTCGTAAAGCGGCGGCAAAGGTCATATTTGGGGCCAAGGAAGACATGAATCATCCACTCCTTATATATGTGGCAAATCCGCTGATGATAGTCTATAAGGCGATTGTACAGGCGTTGATTTTCTGGTAAAATAGAGCTTAATTTTATGAAGATAACTAAAGCGATTTTGACCGGCGGCGGCAGGGCGACAAGGCTCCGGCCGATCACCACCACCATCAACAAACACCTTATACCGCTTGCCAACAAGCCGATGATTTTTCATGCGATTGATAAGGTGGTCGAGGCGGGAGTAAAGGAAATTTTTATCAACACGAATCCAGGTGAAACGCAACTGCAAAAAGTCGTGGGCGACGGCGCGCGTTGGGGAGTGTCGATCAAATATTTCGAACAGACTGGCGGTCCGCAGGGGATCGCGCACGTCGTGAATTGCGCGAAGGATTTTATCGGTGATGATCCGTTCATGTTTTATTTGTCAGATAATATTATTCTCGGAAGCTTAGTGCCATTCTTCGAGGAGTTTGAGCGGAAAAATCACGACTGCATGCTGGCATTTTCGAAAGTTGACGATCCGGAACGGTTTGGAGTGCCGGTATTTGATGCTAACAAAAAACTCGTGGAAATTATCGAGAAACCGTCGGCGCCGACCAGCAATTTCGCGGTCACGGGGATTTATTTGTATGGTCCTAAAATATTTTTTGAAGCATTTAATCATATCCAGAAATCACCGCGCGGCGAATACGAAATTTCCGACATCCATTCATATTTTTTGAAAAACGGCCGATCCGTTGGCTGGAAGGAAATTACCGGTTGGTGGAAGGATACCGGCAAGCCGGAGGATTTGATTATGGCGAATACTTTGTTGCTTGGTGAGATGAAAAAAAGTGAATTCAGTCGATTCGATTCCCCGCTCGGGCGGGGTAGGAATAAATTGGCCATGTTGAAAGGAAATGTTCATATCGGCGAGGGCACTACGATTGGTCCAGGTGTCAAAATTGTCGGCCCGGTCATAATTGGCAATCACTGCGCGCTCAGCCAATGTTCGATCGGACCGAATGTTACCATCGGCTCCGGTTCGTCCATTCGCTTGGCCAGCATCAGTAATTCAATAATTTTTTCAAACTGTACGATCGAATCAAAGATAAAAATTTCCGACAGTATCATCGGCGATCAGGCCAAGGTTATGAAAAATAAAATTAAAAAAGTCCATCGTCTTATTATCGGAGATCAGACATTGATAGAATTATAATATCATTTCGAATATGAATGATTATCGTGAAAATCGCCGGAGGATCATCGGCAGTTATCGGCTTGAAGTTGTTTCACTCCCGGAGGAGTGTGATTTCGAAAACGACATCCCTCTCGAATTGGTTTATATTTTTAGGCAGTATCCGGAATATAAAGAGCGGGTGAAGCGGATTCTGAACGAAGGGAAGGCGATTGGGGTCAGAACCCTGCTCAAGACGCCGGAAAATATTTTGAAGGCGATTCATACTATCAGCGTTCATAGTCAGCTAAATTACATTATCACCTGGCTTCCGGGCCTCCTTCGCGACAAACACCTTCCGGTAGTCGACGAACGCGATCGAGCGCGCGCGCTGAGTCATGGTGAAAATATTGATCTTGCCATCGAAACAATTTTGACCGATCGATTGCGTTTCAAACACTTGGTTCTGATTGATGAAGAAAATAAAGGGATCAAAGTTGAGGAACAAAATTTTATGAACGAGCTGAGCGAAATCATTTATCCATTGCAGGTTGATTACGCGATTCATCGGGTCGTTGCCGATAACGCCAACGAGCGGACAAAAATCGCGCAGGCAATTATCAAGATGCTATTGATCATTGGTCCGATCGCTCATGTTTTGGAAAAGTATGCCGCCGGAATCGGTAAAATTTTCGCCGCGTCTACGGATGATATTCTCGGCGAGGCGGCAGAGTTGTCAGCTTTGCGCGGTTCCGGTTTTAGCTGGAGGGAACTTAGTCGACGTTCGCTCGTGCTTATTCCCGTTCTCGCAATTGCGAGTTATGGAGCTTTTTCGGTTGAGCATTTTCTGAAGTCTGGACAAATTGTAATGGGTGGCGCAGTTTTTGGATTATCGGCGGTGGCGCTATCAATTACGACGGCTATACAGTCATTTTTCATGTATCATAAAAACATTAAAAAATTACAAAAGGAAAATAAGTTAAAAATGGAAATTATAAATATCGGATTGATCAGATTGGCGTTGCGTCAGGATTTTACCAATCCCGCGCGTCTTGGCCTCCTTCTTGGCGCGGCGATGGCTCCGGTTTTTGGTATTATTGGTTCACTTTTACATCTGATGAGCAACGGTTGGATTTTGGCATTGATCGGCGCAAGCGAATCAATCGTGGCAGGAATAACGGTGATGACTTCCGGGTACATAGACACCATGCGTTTTAGGAAAAAATTAAAGCGTTTGACATATCAAAAAAATGGCTAATAGACCCTTACCGTTTTTCAGAGCAAAATATAGTTAAAGTATGGACACCAAACTCACCACAATCAAGCAAGAATTAGAGCGTCGTTTTCTGATGCAAATGGAAAAATTGACACTAAATTAATCACATGAGATAATGGATGCGGGATTATTCAAATTTAGCTGTATGTCGGAAGATAAAATTTTAAAAAAACTTAACGAACACGATAAGAAGTTCTCGGAACACGATAAAAGGTTTGATCGAATGGATTCGCAATTTGATTTTTTGGCAAAAAAGGTTTTGGAGCATGATGAGCGTTTGGACAGGATTGAGACGAATATGGTGACGAAAGATGAGTTTCAGGAATTTAGAAGCGAGATGTTAAATGGCATGGATAAATTGGTGAACCTTGCGGAAAAGAAAGATCAAGAACTCACGATAGCGACGCACGACATGCTACATATTGAAGACAGGGTGGGTGTTTTAGAAAAAGATATGAAACAAGTCAAACCCGCTCTCGGCCCAGCCTAATTTTTTTATGAATTTTAAAAGACTCCATCGTAGGAGTCTTTTTTCGTCGGGCTAGTGGGACTTGAACCCACGGCCTCGTGGTCCCGAACCACGCGCGCTA
>CAYHHR010000011.1:0-29787 GCA_964356495.1 uncultured Gammaproteobacteria bacterium
ACTTTACGAGTGGGCATACATGTAATAGGTGAGTGCTAATTATAGAGAATATTTTATCATAAAAGTTGAGAATGAGCAAGGGGTTTTTTCGTACAAAATTATGAGCATTTATAAGTTCAAGGCCGCCTGTTTCCAGGCGGCCTGTTGTGCGAGTCGATAGTGATCTCGCTATTTCACCCTGCCGAGGACGTAGAGGGTGTTGGCCTCCTTGTGGAGGTGGGCCTCGTGATCAGGGTTCTTCACCCACCAGTCGCTCGTTTCCACGATCTTCACATCGAGAAGAATCCAATTGCCTGTCTTGAGGCGTTGGTTGGCGTAGTCGCTGTTGGCGACTGTGTGGACTTCTTTTATTTCGGAAAGGTATTTCGGCATGGGTACCTCCGTTACGTTGTTTGGGGTTGGCTTTTACTGAAGAGATTTATAACAGATTGGTGGGGAAAAAGCAAGGGTTTATTGTAGTTTTTGCCCTACGCGGACGGCGGTTCTTTTTGTCGTTTCATATCATTCCCTCCCCTAGAAGCGGGAGGGGCAGGAGAGGGGTTTCGTCGGACGGTTCGAAGTGAGCGCGAAAACCCCCATCCTCGCCTTCCCCCTTGTAGGAGGAAGGGAAATCGGTGAGTGACGTTCGCTAGGCCGGCGCGGAGCCGGATACGCAAACGGAAGGCAAACCCCACCTAACCTCCCCTTGGAAAAGGGGAGTAAGTGAGTTTTTTTGGCAAAGAAGACAATATGGAGTATAATTACCTCATGCAAAATATTTATTCAGGAAACAATCAAACTCCCGAAGCTCCGAAATCTGCCCCCGCCACAAAGGCAAACTTTCGTCGTTATGAAGATCCGACCGGAGAGTTTACTTCCGGAAATTTAAGTCGCGGTCTTTGGTGGGTCAAGCACAAAGTCTTGCTCTACCGTTTATTGGTTGGAGTATTGATAGCGCTCAGCGCTGTCTTTTGGATTTTTAGTTTTGCTAAATGGGGGATTTATCTGGTGGGAATACCGAATTCGAATTTGTTGGAGAAGCAAGCCGTTCAGTTTAGCAACTACAATACTACGATTCAGCATTTTAATCCGGTCCCGCTTCAAATTGTTTCAACTAATTTATTTCAAAATGGCGGCAATAAAGTTGATGCCGTTTCTGAGGTTGAAAATCCTAATGCGGACTATACCGCAACCTTTGATTATTCATTTTTGATAAGCGGGACGAGCACCGTTCCGGCCAAAGCGGTAGTGTTGGCGAGGAGCCGAACGATGGCGGCCGCCCTTGGCCTCACGGACATCGTTGGCGCGCCCGGCGCAGTTTTGCAGATAAAAAATTTGCAGTGGCAGAGGATTTCTCCCCACGATATCCCCGATTCGAAGTCATGGCAGGACAGTCGGATAAATTTTTCCGTCAGCAGCACAACTTTTGAAAATACGTTGTCAACGCCGGGTTTGTCCGGCAATCGTTTGGCTTTTGTTTTGAAGAATGAAAGCGCTTATGGTTATAAACAGCCGCGATTTTATGTGGGGCTGTATAATCAGGACGCGCTGGTCGGCGTGATGCCGCTCCAAACCGACGATTTTCATTCGTTGGAAGCAAAAAATATTGATTTAAGAAATTTTACATCCAATTTGCAGGTTCAAAATGTTCAGGTCTTTCCGCTGATTGATGTTTATGATCCGGCGGTTTATCTTCCGCCAGAGCGATAATCCGGTTGTTTATCCACCTCTAAACTAGCTTAATTAAGCCCAAAACCCATTTCATGCTCTTGACAATCAAGCAGTATTTTAGTATACTTCTCAATCGTTCTTTATATAAACCCAGCCTTCCTTATAGCTTATTTTATTCAAATAGACTGCAAGGAAGGCTGGAAAGACCAGCGTTTCCTTCTGGCCGTCTTGGCTGGAAGTACTGCTCACTGAGCAGAAAGAAGCACGACTATGCGAACTGCAACTGCGCGTTCTCTCACTGGGCTCGTCAACGACCTCACCGACGACGAGCTCCTCGCGCTCACCGACTCGGCCAATCGGCCCTCGTTAAAGGAGTACCTCGCCATGGGCATCGCGCAGATGTGGCACATGGTCTCCTACGACCAGTCGGCCGGTCTCGTGCCGCTCATCGACCTGGCCGTCGGCCCGAAGAACGTCGGCAACGTCAATCGCGACATCACCCAGGAGCGGTTCCCGCTCAAGGGCACCGGTGTCCGGTCGATCAAATGCCGCGTTGAGCCGTATCTCAACGGCGAGACGAGCGAAGAGGCGGCCAAGCGCCTCACGGACGCCGGCCACATCCTCGGGAATACCGGTGACCTGGCCGGCTTCCTCCACGACCACCCGGATCAGGTCGAGAAATGGGCGGGCTGGGTGTTCGCGATCAGCGAGGATTCCCGGTGGGCGTGCTCGGGCGGCATCGTCTGCGTGCCCGACGCCTACGTGAGCGGGGCGAGCCGCTACTTCGACCTCTACGGCTTCCGCTACCAGCTCAATTCGAGCTACGGCGTCCTCGTTCTCGGCGAGTAGGAACCTTGACTACTCGGACACTCGGCGCTTCGGCGTCGTCGGTCCGGTCCTCAGTCACTTAGACCCTCGTTCGGCACTCACTCACAAAGTGAATGTCCGAACGGGGGTCTGTTATATTTAAGAATATTTTGATAAACTCAGTATAGATTTTACAGACACTGCCACGGCGAAAGTTTTGGCGTGTAAGATCTCGCCATTTCATACTTCAGAATGCGGTCGGCTACGGTTTACCGCAGTGCAAGGATGGAGTGAGAAAATGAAGATACTCGGTACTGGATATTAGTGCGCATAAGGCGCAGAATTCGATTCAACCTCAAGAGCATTCGAGAGGTGGTGTTTTGGAAGATTTCCAGTATATCCCGGTGGACGAACTCGGACGGCAACGTCTACATGCCCAACGCCTACGTGAACGGGGCGAACCGCAACTTCAACCTCAACGACTTCCGCAACCAGCTCAATTCGAACTACGGCGTCCTCGTTCTCGGCTAGTCTCTTCACATCATGCTCCCGTTTTTGCGGCGGGAGCTTCATTTTTTAAGAGCTGTAACCATTTCCCCAGCATCTTTCCGGCAGTCGTTAATTTTTGGGACAGCTGTCCATATTGAGCTGCTTCCAATCCTTTTGCCTCCCACAGAAGAGTAATGAAAAATTTCAGGTTATCAAGTTTTTTACTTAATTCTTCTAGAAATCTGAGTTTCTCTTCACGCTTGGCATATTTAGCTGTGAAGGTAATCTCCAACAATTCAATAAATAAATTATCTATTTTAACGCCTAGGGTGTAGCGCGTCAGGCGTGGCACATGTGGCAAAAAATTATGCCAGAGCAAATAACATTCCTTGAGAACTGTGAGAATAGGGATCTCAGTATCATTCCGACGGGGGGGGGCTTTATTGCCCGTATCGGCGGTAAAATTCAATTGAGTCATAGCTATGAAAATATTATCTCTCTAGAAAATCTTTGTTTAGCCTGGCAAGAATTTATCATCGGTAAAAAATTCAAACCAGACGTTCAGGCATTCGAGCGAAACCTGATGGATAACATTGTAGAACTTCACGAAGCGTTGGTCAACCGTACTTATCAGCACGGCGGTTATGAAAGTTTCTTCATCAACGACCCCAAACGACGTCACATTCACAAGGCCAGAGTGCGTGATCGCCTTTTGCATCATGTGTGTGAGAAATTTTATTTAAATTAGACTCACAGCTTTAGCGATAGTCTTGCTTCCTCAATCTGATACTGATAGACTTGGAGTCGTATGCGTATTTTGAATAAATTTTCTTCGCGCAGTTTTGACTGGGTGTTGTTTCTATCGGTGTGTCTTATCATCGCGATGGGACTCGCCGCGATTTATAGCGTCGATCTGTCGCGCCTGCCTACCGGACAGGCAGGCGGACAGCAGTTGATTTATTTTCGCAGGCAGCTTTTTTCCGTCGGGGTAGGGATGGCGCTGCTAATTTTGGCGAGCTTAACTCAATGCACTTTTTTTCGTTCTTACGCGAAATTATTCTACGCGCTTTCTTTAGTGCTTTTGGTCGGGGTGCTAATATTTGGCGTCAATATTCGAGGAACACGCGGCTGGTTTAATTTTGGCGGATTTTCATTCCAGCCGGTCGAGGCGGCGAAGGTCGGCATTATTTTTATGCTCGCCTATATTGTTTATCATTTTGGCCGGCGCTATGAGCGGCCGTTATTTTTTTTTGGGACCGGCATCGTGACCTTAATCGTTATTGGTCTGATTATGTTGCAGCCTGACTTCGGGTCAGCGGTGATTATCGGGACGATTTGGTTTGGGATAATGGTGCTCATCGGCACCAGGCGTTCGTACCTCCTCGGCCTCACGCTCAGCGTGTTAATATTTTCTATTATTGCCTGGTTCTTTTTATTGCATCAATATCAAAAGGAACGCGTCCTCACATTTTTGGATCCGAACCGCGATCCGCTTGGTGAGGGTTATAACAGCACTCAAGCGATCATTGCGATCGGAGCCGGTAAATTTACCGGACGAGGGCTCGGGTTCGGGTCTCAATCACAGCTTCGTTTCTTGCCTGAAGCGCAGACTGACTTTATTTTTACCGTCATCGGCGAGGAGCTTGGGATGGCCGGCGTCATCGCTCTCCTGGTATTATATTCAACAATTTTGTATCGGTTGATCCGAATCGTCCGTCGGGCGAATGACGATTTCATCGCGGTGACAGTTTCCGGAATCGTGATTTTATTTTTTGTGCAATTTTTTGTAAATGTTGGGGCGAATGTCGGTCTTCTGCCGATCACCGGCGTGCCGTTGCCGTTTGTGAGTTATGGGGGATCATCGATCATAATCAGTCTTTTCTTAATTGGGGTTTCTGAAAGTATGGTGGAGAAGAGGTATTAAAAAATGTCTTGACTGTTCGGGTTTTCAGGGGTACAACTAATCTAATCTCAATCGACTTATTAATTATCCTGGCATTCCGCCGGGGTGATTAGTGAGTTAAAAAAGAAAGCCGGATCAAGCCATGAAACGATTTCTGATAGCGTTGCTCTTTCTCGTAGCCGGTGGTGTGTCAGGAAAATACGCGGGAAGATGGTACTACGCAAAGCATGAAGTACCGGCGGCGGTTCCTACCCGCCCGGTGACCTTCAGCGAGATGGTCAAGGCTGGGCATTACGATCTGGTAGATCGGGAAATTTCAGCTAGCAGGAAAACGGTTGATCCCGAGAACTTTACTGCCGACGGCCTCTTGTTGGTTAGGTTCGCTCACTCAGTAAGCACGGAGATGGTTCTCATGTCGATGATCCGCGATGGTCTGCGGCCCGCGACTAACGAAGAGCTCCTCGCTTTCGGCGCGGAAAAACCTGAGGAGCAGAAGAAATATCCGGTCGTTGCCCTGAGCCAATTTTTGCAAGATCCAAATGGCGAAGGCTTCGCGCTTTGCCTGGACTGGGACGGAAATAGCCGCGTTCTTGTTCTCTTCTCGCTTGACTACGAATGGAATGAGAGCTACCGTTTCCTTGCCTCTCGCGTAAAACCAGCCAGTGGATTTGTGAAGCCGCCATAACTCATAATCAAAGAGTAAAGCGGTTTGACCAGCCCCGTTTTCATACGGGGCTTTAGTATTTTAAAGGCGTTGACAATCCGTTTCCATCGGTATATTCTATGATACTAACCCCCCAGTAAATGAGACGCGGGGCGTTTTGATTTATTATGCAAGACAAGATAGTTATTAAAGGCGCGCGGGAACACAATCTGAAGAATATTTCGCTGGAATTGCCGCGAAATCAGATGATCGTGTTCACCGGCCTCTCCGGCTCAGGCAAATCGAGCCTGGCTTTTGATACGATTTTTGCTGAGGGCCAGCGCCGCTATATCGAAAGTTTGTCAGCTTACGCTAGGCAGTTCCTCGGCGGGATGCAGAAGCCGGACGTGGATGAGATCGAGGGTTTGTCGCCGGCAATTTCCATTGATCAAAAAGCGCACAGCGCCAATCCGCGTTCGACGGTCGCGACGATTACCGAGATTTATGATTACCTGCGCGTCCTGTTAGCGCGCGTCGGCCAGCCTTATTGTCCGATTGATGGGGTGAAAATTTCGAAGCTTACCACCGATGAGATGGTAACGCAGATCAAAAAAATGATTGTGTCGCATAGGACGGCAAACCCCACCCAACCTCCCCTTGGAAAGGGGAGGAAGCCAAAACCAACCCCCCAGCCCGAGGGGGGACGAGAGCGGGGTGGGAGCCAACTCATAAATTTTTAGCCGATCGTTCGAGGGCGCAAGGGTGAGTATTATCAGATGCTCTATGATATTTATAATTCCGGTTATTTGGAGGTGCGAGTGGATGGCGAGGTGAAGAGCCTTCGTGAGCGCATAATTTTGGAAAAAAATAATAAGCATACCCTTGAAGTGGTGGTAGATCGGATACCTCTCGCCGCCACGGAAATAAAATCGAAAGAGTTCGAGCAGCGCCTCGTCGAAGCGGTAAAGAACGCCGTCGATCTCGCCAACGGTCTCGCGACCGTAAAATTTCCAAGCGGCGAAGAACATATCTATAGCACCGAATATTCCTGCCCGAATGATGGTTTTAGTTTTCCGGAAATCGAACCGCGGCTTTTTAGTTTCAACAGTCCTTATGGATACTGCGACGCCTGTACCGGACTCGGCACAAAGGAAATATTTTCAGAAGAAGAATGTCCGAAGTGCCACGGCAAGCGTCTCAGTGAAACAGCGCTCAGCGTAAAAGTTGCTGAAAAAAATATTTGGGATATCACGAATCTTTCGATCGCCGAGGCGAGAGAATTTTTTGCTTCAGTCTATATGGACCTCACGGAATCACAAATGGAAATTGCCGGACCGGTGCTGAAGGAAATCAGCAATCGTCTGCAATTTATGTTTGACGTTGGTTTGCACTACCTCAGTCTTGGCCGCAAAGCTGGCACGCTCTCGGGCGGTGAAGCTCAGCGCATCAGGTTAGCTTCACAGGTTGGGACACGCCTCGTCGGCGCGCTCTATGTGCTAGACGAGCCGACGATCGGACTTCATCAGAAGGATAATGCTCAGCTCGTAAAAACATTGCGAAGTTTATGTGATGTCGGTAACACTATTATTGTGGTAGAGCATGATGAAGATACGATTTTAGCTAGCGATTGGCTTGTTGATTTTGGTCCCGGCGCCGGAAAGCACGGCGGAGAGGTGGTGTATTCAGGGCCGCTTAAAAAATTGTTACAAATAGACCTTTCTCCAACCTCGAAATGCGTGAACGACCTCTCTCCGGCTCTCTCCTCTGCGGAGGCAGAGAGGGACGTTGAACCCTCGCCTCCGCAGAGGAGAGGGCAGGGAGAGGTTTCACCTGTCAAAATTATCGGCGATGCCAAAAAATCTCTGACCGGTAAATATTTACGCGGTGAGGAAAGCGTCCCCGAGCCAAAAGAATACCGCAAAATCGATCGCGCCACGCCAAAAATAAAAATAAAAGGGGCGACTGAACATAATTTGAAAAATATTGATGTTGAAATTCCACTCCGGCGGTTTGTTTGTCTGACCGGCGTCTCCGGCTCAGGTAAATCAACGCTGATGCACGACATCTTGCATCGTTCGATTATCAATAAATTATTTCGTTTAAATAAAACTGTCGGCAAGCACCAGGAACTCACTGGCACTGAATACATTGATCGAATGATCACGATTGATCAGTCGCCGATCGGACGCACCCCACGTTCCAATCCGGCGACCTATACTAAGGCGTACGATTTCATCCGTGTTTTATTTTCTGAAACTCCGGAAGCGAAGATCCGCGGCTACAAATTAGGTAAATTCAGTTTTAATGTTCCCGGCGGACGCTGTGAAAATTGCGAGGGCCGCGGCGTTCTTGAAATTGAGATGCATTTCCTGCCGAGCGTGGAAATCGTCTGTGATGTCTGCCGTGGCAAACGCTTCAGCAACGACGTTTTGCAGATTCATTACAAAGAAAAAAATATTTCTGAGGTTCTCGCCATGACAGTCGAGGAGGCGGAAGTATTTTTCAAAGATATTCCGACGATTGAGGACAAGCTGCGAATGTTGCGTGAAGTCGGTCTTGAGTATCTCACGCTCGGGCAGTCGGCGACGACGCTCTCAGGCGGCGAGGCTCAGCGTATCAAACTTAGCCGCGAACTCAGCAAACACAGCACCAGCCGGACTTTGTATTTGCTTGATGAGCCGACGACCGGACTTCATTTTGAAGACGTGAAAAAATTGATTGATGTTTTGCAGAGACTGGTTTCGCACGGCAATACCGTGATGGTGATCGAACACAACCTCGACGTGATAAAAAACGCCGACTGGATTATCGACCTCGGACCGGAAGGCGGAGACAAGGGCGGGGAAGTGGTGGCGGTCGGCACGCCGCTAGAGATTTCGAAAAAGTCCGCGAGTTTTACCGGGCAGTATTTGAAACGGGTGTTGCAATAATTAGCAGGTATCAAATATCAATTATCAAGTAAGTATCAATTCACAAAAATTGACAATTGAAAAATTGAGAATTAATTGATACCTGCTACCTGCTACCTGATAGGTGATACATGTCAAACTATGTCCAATATAACCAACACAATCAAATCCCTCCCCGACTCCCCCGGAGTCTATCTTTTCTATACTGCAATGAACGAATTGGTTTACGTCGGCCGCGCGACTTCGCTTCGGAGTCGAGTTCGCAGTTATTTTGTCGGCAAGCGGCTTTCGAGGCCGATCGAGGGCATGATCCACGAGGTAACCAAGATTGAATGGAAGGAAACTGAATCGGTTCTCGAGGCGGTTATTTTGGAAGCCGCCGGCATCAAAAAATTCCAGCCCAAGTATAATGTTCTCGGCAAGGACAGTAAGAGCTGGAACTATATTGTCGTCACTAAAGATGAATACCCCAAAATAGAAACAATCCGTGAACATGATCTGGACGATCTTCGCAATTCCGGAATTTTGCCGGAAAAAAAGTTTCAGAATATTTTTGGTCCGTATCCCGGATTAAATATACGAGCGGCGCAGAAAATTTTACGTCGGTTATTTCGTTTTTCAATTTGTCAATCGGCTTCATCTCACCGCCACAAATTTCTCTCCCCTTTTAGGGGAGAGGCGAGGAGAGGGGTATCGTCGCGCCCGTGTCTTTACTACGAGATGGGCCAATGCCTCGGTGTCTGTATCGGAGCGATCAGTCCGGCCGATTATAAGAAGCAGGTGATTCGACCGCTGACTTGGTTCCTCGCCGGGAAAAAGAAAGCCGTGATCAAGGAATTTGAAAAACAAATGAAAGCGAGCGCGAAACAGGAAAATTTTGAGGAAGCGTCGCGCCTTCGCAATCAGATCCAGGCGCTGAATCACATTCATGATGTCACTTTGATCGACAAGAGTTTCTTTGAAAATGAAAGAATGAAAGAAGAAATCTCGGTTGGGAGGATTGAGGGCTATGATATTTCCAATCTTGGCGCTACCGATGCCGTCGGAAGTATGGTAGTATTTAATGAGTACGGCCCCCGCAAATCCGAATATCGTAAATTTATTGTGAGAGGCGTGAAAGGTCAGAGCGACGTCGATTGTCTCGCGGAAGTGATGGATCGCCGCCTGAATCATCCGGAGTGGAAATTTCCTGATGTCATCCTCATCGACGGCGGCCGTCCGCAGGTCAACCGGATAAAAAAAGTGTTCAAGGAGCGGGGGATAAAAATTCCATTTGTTGGGATCGCGAAGGGTGCGGAGAGGAAACGCAACGATTTTATTGTGGCGGATTACGCAGATGGTAAAATTGATACCGCAGATAAACAACGACGATTGCGATTTTTTCAATGGGTAGAGAAGCATCGAAGTTTGTTAATTCGCGTTCGCGACGAAGCGCATCGGTTTGCGATTACATTTCAGAGAAGTAAGCGTAAAATAATTTCAAAATCCTAATTTCCAATGTCAAATCAAATTCAAAATCCAAAGCTCAAATTTCGACATTTGATATTTGGATTTGATTGGAAATTTGACATTTGATATTTGACATTAAATTTATGAATAATAAAAAAACTACTTCCTGGGGTGCAGTTGCGGATTGGTACGATAGTTTGTTGACAAGCAAAGACTCTTTTCAAAATAAAGTCATTCTTCCGAACTTGCTCCGCTTGATGGAAATAAAATCTGGCGAGAAGATTTTGGACGTCGGCTGCGGGACCGGATTTTTTGCCGCGGAATTTTCTAAGGCGGGCGCGAAAGTTTCCGGTATCGACGTTGGCGAGGAGCTGCTCGTCATCGCTCGAAAGAACGCGCCAAAGGCAGAATTTAAATCCGCGTCGGCCGAGGCGTTGCCGTTTGGAAATGAAATTTTTGATAAAGTTGTTTTTGTTCTTGCTCTTCAGAATATGGCCGATATGAAAAAAGCGGTGAGCGAGGCGGCCCGGACTTTGAAATCGGGCGGAAAGATTTTCTTGGTTCTGAATCATCCGGCTTTCCGCAATCCTGGGGAGAGTAGTTGGGGTTGGGATCAGGAGAAAATTGTTCAGTACCGCCGCCTGGACTCCTATATATCTGAAAAGAAATCAAAAATTCAGATGCATCCGGGCGACAATCCAAGCGACGTAACCTGGTCGTTCCATGCTCCGCTTCAGTATTATTTCAAACTTTTCAATAAAAACGGTTTCGTGGTAGAGAAACTGGAGGAGTGGACTTCCCACACTAAGACACCCACCGGACCGCGCGCCGAAGCGGAAAACCGGGCCAGGGCGGAGTTCCCCTTATTTTTGGCCTTGGTTGCCTGCCTGCCGGAGAGGCAGGTTGACAAAATTTAGGTTTTAGCATAATATATTGCCACATATGCCATCATCCAAAAAATCTGAATCATGGCGTGAAGCTTTAAAATTTATCAATCGGTGCCCAATTTGCAGCGGAACTTACGATGGAAAGGAAGCGAAATTGTTCGCAAAAAATGACACCGCGACTTTAGTGCACATGACTTGCGCCGAATGCGCCAGTTATTTTGTGGCGATGGTGCTCATAGTTGGTCAGGGAGTCAGCTCCGTCGGCATGGTCACGGATCTGAGTTTCGATGATGCGCGGCGTCTTTATCGGCAAGAGCCGCTTTCGACTGATGAGATGATTGAGGCGCATGAACTAATTCAGAAAAATTTATTTATCCATTCATTAATTTTAAACAGGTAACTTTAATATGTCATACACGCTCACCGCAGAATTACGAACAGTTAAAGGGGAAAAGGTGCGACCAGCCGGACAATTGCCAGCCGTTGTCTACGGAAAAGGAAACGCCACCGAGTCGTTGTCGCTCGCGCCGCGTGATTTTTTGAAATTATATAAAGAAGCCGGTGAATCAAGTTTGATCGATCTTATGGTCGATGGTAAAGCTTCCGGAAAAGTACTTGTTCAGGAAGTACAGCTTGATCCAGTCAGTGATCGCATCATCCACGTTGATCTCCGCCGTATCGACATGAACAAGCCAATCAACGCTCCAGTTATTTTGAAATTTGTTGGTGAAGCTCCGATTGTCAAAGCCTCCGGCGGTACTTTGGTCACCACAATCAATACTGTCGAGGTTCGCTGTTTGCCGAAAGATTTGGTTTCCCATATCGATGTTGATGTTTCCGGAATTACTACCTACGAAGTTGTTCTCAAAATCAAAGATTTGAAACTTCCTACCGGCGTCACAGTCATTAAGCCGCACGCTGAAGATTTGGTCGTCAAAGCTGTCCGCGCTCTTACTGAAGAAGAAATCAAGGCGATGGAAGCTGCTTCAACTGAGGCGGTTGATCTTACGAAGATTGAGGTTGCTGGCAAGAAGAAAGAAGAAGGTGAGGAAGGCGCTGAAGGAGAAGCGGCTGAAGGTGGTAAGAAAGCTGAAGGAGCTGCTAAACCGGAAGCTGGCAAGAAAGAAGAGAAAAAGGAAGAAAAGAAAAAGTAAGATTTCGCAGATGCGCGTGAGCGCCGCGGATTACACAGATTTCAAAAATCCTCCGATATTTGTCGGGGGATTTTTTTATTTATGATTTATGATATACTTATTTTGATCTATGTCACCAAAAAATAAAATCTACCTTAAAATTTTCCTTGTTGGACTGTTGGTTATTATCGGAGAAATCGGCTGGATAACCCTGAAGAGTCCTGATTTTTTAATTCAGCTTGGTTTGAAAAATAAAAGCTCACCGGTTTCCGCCACAACTTCTTCGTTTGCTCCGACAGTTTTGCTGAGTCAGTTTGATGGGATGCCGGTGAGCTCGACTGTCGAACAAATTCCGGAGGTACTCGGCGTGATGATCGACAACCATCCCGATGCCAGACCCCAGGCCGGATTGTCACAGGCGCGGGTAGTTTACGAAGCGCCGGTTGAGGGAGGTCTCACTCGGTATTTTGCTTTGTTTAATTCCAATCAGGCGGTAGCGAAAGTCGGTCCGGTCAGGAGCGCCCGTCCCTATTTCCTCGATTGGCTGGCGGAATATGGCAGGAGTTCCTATTGGCACAGCGGCGGATCGCCGGACGCTCTAAATTTGATCAAGCAATATTCGGTTTGGGACGTCAATGAATTTTTCTTTGGTCCATATTTTTGGCGGAGTTCCGATCGCGAGGCGCCGCATAATTTATACACCAGCAGTGAAAAATGGCATACCCTTATCGCTGGTACTCCCCATGATTCCGCGAACTGGATGGGTTGGAGTTTCAGCCGTGATTTTCTCCCGCAAACGGGATCCCGCTCGGACGGGACGGCTTCAAGCAGCGAAGTTACGGATTTACGGATCAGGATGTATGGGGTGGGCTGGACCTACGACAGCAGTCTGAAACGCTATGCTCGTCTTATAAATAATAAATTGTTGTATGATGAGGCCGGCCAGAAAATTTTGGCCGACACGGTTGTTGTTCAGTTTGTTGATACTGATGTGATCGATGAGGAGGGAAGACGAACTGTCGCCACGGTTGGCGAGGGTGAAGCTAGATTTTTGCGCGATGGCCGGATGGTCAGGGCGACCTGGAAAAAGACCGACCGTGATTCTCGGACGAGATTTTATGATGCCGGCGGCAATGAATTATCGTTCAAGCCCGGCCAGATTTGGGTAGAAGTGATTCCGCAGGGTACGTTGCTCGAGGTGTCGAGCTAAGCTTGAGTAATGATCGCTAATCGATCTCGCCCCGCGAGATCTTTTTTAATCTCGATTTTTGTGCTTGGCAAAATTGAACGGATGAGTTTGGTGAGCATTACAGTTTGCCCAGGATCGAATTCGAAAAAGGCAGTGAAAGGACAGTTTAGATTTTTTATTTGCTGAAGAAGCTCACGATACAAAGCGAGACCGTTTTCGGTCGCGACCAGCGCTGATCTTGGTTCGTGCTTGATTGTTGGTTCGTCTTTAAATTGTTCCTTCGTGAGATAGGGGAGATTGGCGGTGATGTAGACCTCTCCCTGCCCTCTCCTCTGTGGAGGCGAGGGTTCAACGCCCCTCTCTGCCTCCGCAGAGGAGAGAGCCGGAGAGAGGTAGCTAAAAATCGGCTCAAGCAAATTTCCGCGCAAAAATTTAATTTCAACTTTGTGAATAGCGGCATTTAGCTCGGCAATTCTTAGGGCAGGTTTGGAAATATCAATAGCAAAAGTTTCAATCGGCTGATTAATATTTTTTAAAATCGAAATTGGAATGCATCCGCTCCCGGTTCCGACATCTATCATTGTTATTTTGGCATTTGTATTTTGTATTTTGGATTTTGAAATTTCTTTGGTTGCTTCAGCAACCAAGAGTTCCGTTTCCGGGCGCGGAATTAGTGTGTGCCGATTTACAAAAAAATCCAAACCAAAAAATTCCTTGTGGTGCGTAAGATACGCAATGGGCACGCCGCGTTTGTATTGGTACAGAAAATACGCAAAACAGACTCTTTGCCAAGGAGACAATTTATGTTCCGGATGAATTAAAATGAACTCCCGCGTCTTTTTTGCGGCTAGCGCCAAAAGTAAGTCAGCGTCGAGCGCCGGCACCCCAGCTAAATATTTTTTTTGAAGAAATGAAACGGTTGACATGTTAGTCGGCATTTTCCGCTTCGTGCTGCGCTTTTACCAGAGCGTCGATGATAGGGTCAAGATTTCCTTCCAAAATAGTCGGAATGTTGTTCCAGTTCTGATGAATGCGGTGGTCGGTGATGCGATCTTGCGGGAAGTTGTAGGTGCGGATCTTTTCACTGCGGTCGCCGGTGCCGATCTGAGACTGACGCTTCGCGGAAAGCTCCGCGACTTTCTTCTCATGTTCAATGGCGAAAAGTCTGGACCTCAGGACAGCCATCGCCTTGGCGCGGTTAGCCTGTTGGCTGCGTTCATCCTGACACTGCACGATCATGCCGGTTGGAATATAAACGATGCGGATCGCGGAGTAGGTGGTGTTTACGCTTTGTCCGCCATGGCCGCCAGCTGTCATCGTATCGATGCGGAGATCTTTGGGATCAATTTTGAATTCGGTTTCCTCAATTTCCGGTATAACCGCCACCGTCACGGTCGAGGTATGGACGCGGCCCGTCTTTTCGGTTTCCGGAACGCGCTGGACGCGATGCACGCCCATTTCATATTTCAGATGTTCGTATACTCCGTCCGACGGCGTTCGTGATTCAACCGAAAAGATAACTTCCTTGTAGCCGCCGATGCCGATCCGATTGCCGTCAATAATTTTAACTTTCCAGTCTTTACTTTCGGCGTATTTACCGTACATGCGGAAAAGTTCGGCCGCGAAAAGCGCCGACTCGTCTCCTCCGGCCGCGGCGCGAATTTCCACGATGACATTTTTTTTGTCGAGCGGGTCCTTTGGCCGCGTCAAGTCTTGAATCTCTTTTTCAAGTTCGTTTTTTTTATTTTCCAATTCACCAAGCTCCGCCTCCGCCAACTCTTTCATATCGCCGCCGGCGGAAATCATCGTCTTGGTATCTTCCAGATTTTTTTCTAGGTTGGAGAGTTTTTTGATTTTTTCAGCCGTTTCTTTTAATTCAGAATATGTTTCAGAGGCTTCCTTTAATTTATTTTGGTCGCCAATAACGGCCGGATCTTGAAGGGCGGCCTCGAGTTTTGTAAATTTATCTAAAATGTCGTGGTATTTTTTGAGCATATTTATGGTTGTCCCGTCGTTTTCTCTTCCCCCTTTTAGGGGGAAGGCGAGGATGGGGGTATTCGCACGGACTTCGAGTTTCCTGGAGATACCCCTCTCCTGCCCCTCCCCTAAAAGGGGAGGGAAGTGAGTGATAATAAAAAACAGACTTCGTATATTATAAATCTGTTTTGGTTTTTTAGCTATTTTTCAGTTTGGGCCGGCTCTTCCTTTTTGGACTTTTTCACTGCGGTTTTGACGGCTTTCTTTTTCGCGGCGGCGGCCTTCTTTACTTTCTTGCCTTTGCGAACAGCGGCTACAGCTGAAACCTTGCCCATTTTCTCCTGGAATTTCTCGACGCGGCGGGCGGTGTCGACGAATTTCTGTTTGCCGGTATAAAAAGGATGGCATTGGCTGCAAAGCTCAACGCGTATTTCTTTCATCGTGCTGCCGGTGGTAAAAATATGACCGCAAGCGCAGGTTACTTTGGTGTCGGTGTTGTATTGTGGGTGGATATCTTGTTTCATAGAAATGAAGTAAAGATGTTTCAAAAAGTGAGCGTATTTTATCAGGAAATTGATAAAATGTCAAGGGTTTGCCAAAATGGCTCGGTTGTGGTAATTTTAACCTACTTAATATAAAAAAATATGCCGGAACAATTTTTTAGGAGAGAGAGGGTGCAAAATAAGTCGAGTAAAGAAATTTTGGATAAAGCCAAGATTAACGCGTCCGAATGGGTTGAGGAAAATAAAAAAGACAACCAAGGGGATGCGATCAAAATTATTGATCAAGCGATTGAGATACTAAATTCCCTCGATCGTGATGGGGCAATCCAGGCTACTGCCGAATATTTAGCGGCGCAGGAGATCGATTTATTGGATTTATTGAATACGGATAAGCGGCTTCCGGATTACTTACGAACTAGGAGGGGAATGGAAGGAAATATGAACGCTTTACGCAGTGCTATTGATTTGGCGCATGCGAGCCGAACTGTAAAAGATGACGAGCATCGTAATAAAAAATATGAAAAAATTATCGAATCGACCCATCGTTCGTTAGAGGAGGTTGAGGATAGAAAAAAAAATCCAGTTGAGGTTAAAAATGAAGAAGTGGAAACAAACAAACGTCATCCTGGGATTCGGGAGTTTGTCGATGCGGTAGTTAAACTTCAAACCTGGGAAGAATTTATTAATATCTTAGCGGCCGTTAACAGAAAAAAACAATTTTTTAAAGACGCGGACTTTGATCTGCTCCGAAAAAAATCTACTAAAGTCCGAGAAATCGATGGTCTTCACCAAACTATTATTCGTAAATTGATAGGTAAATTGGATAAGGCCAAGGAATTAGACGAATTTATTGAGCTTTATCGCGTAGAATATGACCAGGAAAGCGCTAAACATGAGGATGTTGAGGGGGCGTAATAGCTTGACAGTCATACAATGATAGTGTAATCTAGCGCTATCTTTAAATCACTCATTAGCTTATCTCTGCGGCATTCGCAGATATGTTTCCTCCCCCGGACCACTCTGAGGGTGAGAGCTAAGAGGCAGTAATAAGGAATACATATGCAAAACATTCCAAATTTAATGGAAATGTTGGGGGCTGGCGTCCATTTCGGACACCAGAAATCACGCTGGCATCCAAAGATGGCCCAGTATTTACTAGGGAGTCGCAATGGCGTTCATGTCATTGACCTCGACAAGACAGTCGAAGCGTTATGCACCTGTCTTGATTATGTGAAAACCTTAGCCTCAAAGGGCAAGGTTATTTTATTTGTCGGCACCAAGCGTCAGGCGCGCGAACCGATAAAGGCCGCGGCCCTCAGCTGTGGCATGCCGTATTTGACCGAACGCTGGATCGGTGGACTCATTACGAATTTTGAAGAGTTCAAACGCCGCATGAAAAAATATAAAGGTTTGAAAGAAATGATCGCGACTGGCGAAATTGAAAAGTACGTCAAGAAAGAACAAGTCGCCATCAAGAAGGAAGTTGAAAAAATGGATCGTTATCTCTCAGGTCTTACCAATCTCGATCGCATTCCGGACGCTCTCTATATCGCCGATCTCCGCGTTGAGAAGACCGCGCTCGCTGAAGCGGTACGCGTGAACGTGCCAATCGTGGCGGTTTGCGACAGTAATGTCGATCCTACCAAAGTTGAATACCCAATCCCAGCCAATGATGACGCGGTAAATTCAATCAAGATGATTGTTGGTTTGATAGCGGCCGCGATCAATGAAGGCAAGGCTCTCTATGAAAAAAATAAAGCTGAGACGATCGCCGTTGAAAAAAAATCGGTCGTCAAAATGCAACCATTAACCTCTGAAAAATCAGCGCCTGCGAAAGTTGCGACGGAAAATGCAAAACCTGAACGCCGCGCTCTAAAAAAAGAAGTAGCAATCTAGTAAAATTATCAATTATCAGTTATCATGTATCATGTTTGGTAATTGTTAAATTGATAATTAATTGCTAATTGATAAATGATAATTGATACATATATATATGATTACCTCAGCTGAAATTGTTAAATTACGCTCTTCAACAGGCGCAGGAATGATGGATTGTAAAAACGCCCTGGACGAAGCCGGTGGCGATCAGGATAAAGCCGCCGATCTTCTCCGCAAAAAGGGAATTCTGAAAACTGCCAAACGCGCCGACAAGGTCGCGGCCGATGGCAAGGTGGTCGTCGTCGTTCATTCCGATCAAAAATCCGGCGCGATTGCCGAAGTAAATAGCGAGACTGATTTTGTTGCGAAGAGCGATGATTTTATTAAGTTTTCCAAGGATGTGGTTGACGCGATCCTGACCAGTAATCCGGCCGATCTGAAAGCGCTCGAGAAAGTTAAATTATCTTCCGGCAAGACTGTTAGCGAGACCGTTTCCGAGCTCACCATGAAAATTGGAGAGAAGATCGGCGTGCGTCGTTTCGCGCGCTTTAGCACGGACGGACTTGTCGCGATGTATCTACATGGAGCGAAGATTGGCGTGCTTGTCGAAGTTGATGGCAAAGATCATGGTCTCGCGCTCGAGGTTGCTATGCATATCGCGGCCACTAACCCGAGATGCCTCAGCCGCGATCAGGTTGATCAAGCTGAAGTCGTGAAGGAAAAAGCGATTTACGCCGAACAGCTCAAGGGCAAGCCGGCCAATATCATGGAAAATATTTTGAAAGGCAAGCTTGAGAAATTTTATGGCGAGATTTGTTTGCTTGAACAGCCGTTTATCAAAGATGAAGATACGACTGTCGGCAAGCTCGCGGAAAAAGCCGGTTGCAAGATCAAGCGATTTGTAAGGTATGAACTAGGCGAGGGGATCGAAAAGGTTACGAAAGATTTTGCCGCGGAAGTTGCCGAACAGTTGGAACGCTAAGCGTTCCTATTACCACGCTGAGCGTGGTGAAATAAAAAAATTAAACTAAAAACCCCGCATCGAATGGCGCGGGGTTTTTTAGTTATGCACAGGGGGGGGGCTTTTGCTTGCTTTTTCAATTAGGAGTAAGATAGGGCTATCTTTCATTTTAGCTTGTGGAAATGGGAAACAAACTTCAATTATTTATTTTTTTTATTACCTAGCCAAGGCAGAACATTGTTTTGGTTTTTTTTAATTTTGTTTATGTTGAAAAAAATGTTTTCAGCAGTGCGAACGACTGGCCTCGGTTTGGCGATGTCGTTAGCTTTTGCTGGGGTAGCGTTTGCAAGCGTTGGGGCGAACCTAACTGTTCTGCCCAGCGTTGCCAATACCGACAATTTAATGGGCGCGACCGGCGCGAGTTGGAAATTTGTTGTTACGACCTCGGCGGCCTTAGCCACGGGTGATGTTATTCGTTTTGTTTTTCCGCCAACGAATGGCGGTCAGCCTTTTACAATTTCAAATCCGACTTCCTCGGTTTTAGGTTCGATGACTCTTTATTCGAGTATAGTTTCATCGACGATAGGAGTTGGGAACGTTATGATGTCAGGCGGCCAACCAGCCATTTATGCTTTTGTGACGAGTACCAATGTCGGCGCCACCAGCACTTTCACGTTAGGCGGCATAAATAATAGTGTGGCTCAAATATTGTCGATGGGGCAGAATTTAAATTGGATGGTGGAGGCCGGCACGCTCGCTGATAACGCCCAACCGGCAGGACCTTTTATTACCAGCACGGCAAAATTTAGCACCTCTACCCAAGTGAGTTTGATTCGGGCGGGCGGTTCGTTGGTGTCTGATAATAATTCCGGTATCGTGCCTAGCTCATTTGCCACCAGCGCCACCAATGTTACCTACACCTTTACTATCAAGGCCACCAGTAGCATTCCGGCGGGAGGAAAGATAGTGGTAAATTTACCGCTTGATTTTTCTTTGAACGGCGTGACTGTTAATCTTGCCCAACAGATTAGCAACACTACCAACACCGCTTTGGGTTCGTTTTCTACTACCACTTCCGGAATGATCAATCGGGTAATGTTGGTTACTGCAAACACCTCAACCGGAGCTGGAGACGTTATCACCGTGCAAATCGGCGGGCTTACCAATCCCTCCACTGCCGCCGTTTATCGTCCGTTTACTATTTTTACAACCAAATCCAACAATGGTCTCTTGGACGGTTCTTATCAGGGTTTCGAGCAGTCCGACTTCAATGATGGTACGCCACCGCCGAATGATACGGTTCATATTGGCGGTTTGAATTTTGTCACGGTGAATGTTTATAAACAGACTGGCACCACCACCGCCCTCCTTTCCGGAAACGAGCTTACGCAAGTCAAAGTTGGTATCGGCTGTCCGGACAAGATGTTTTTTGTCGGGGAAAAGTGGCTAAACGCGTCTTCCTCGGCATCGTACAATAATCTTCTGGATTGCAATTATATGGTAATGGCTCAGCCGTTTAGTTCGACCAGTACCAGTTTTTTTGATTCGTTCTTGCCTCCGGCCCTGAAATCCGTCAATGCGATCGGCGGCCGGCGCGTTACCAGCAGTTTGGTATTTGGCGTTCCTGATGCGACCGTGGTATTTGCCGTGAAGGGCGGTGTCGCAGGACAGCAAGCATTTATCAACGCTTATACACCGAATTTTCAATCTTTTGTGCCGGTATTTACCAGTGACTCCTATGCGGCACAAGGTTTCAGCGCTACTGGAACTGGATATGTAAAGTTGCGGGTGAAGAGCGGTGAAACCTGGAGCTTCAATTTGATGTCAGGGATGATAGGGAGTACAGGAAACTTTTCTACAGGAACCGTCAAATATTGGCCGCCTAGCATTCCATCAAGTTATATCAGTTCGGCCGGGACCACCACACTAAGCGACGCGAACTATGTTCAGGCAAATAATACTTTAAACGTGGTACTTTCCAAGGTTGGCGGCGGCAGTGTGACCAATGCCTGTTTAGGAGTAAAACGTGTCGGTGGCAACATGTTTATGGGCGCGCAGGATACCGTTTGCCAGGCCAACAACGGATCAAATTATCGATTCACCGTACCGAGCGGCACCATCGGTGTCCAGCTAATGCAACCTGGCAGTCCGCCAACCGAGTATACGGTCGGTATTAATTCTTTGAATGTTACCACAACTATTACGCTCAGCGCGCCGTCAACTTTTATCGCGGTAACGGTAGTGGATGGCAGTAATAGACCAATTAGCGGCGCGCCGATTTTCGCTCAGGGTGGCAATGGTTTTGGTCAGAGTATAACCGGATCAGCCGGCACGACGACCCTTAATCTCGCGCCGGGAACTTATTCGGTCGGTGGATTCGCGCCATCTTTTGGTCCATTAACCAATCAAAACGTAACCTTAAGCGGTACGAGTTCTTCAGTAACTTTCACTGTCGATAGTTCTAACTTTAAATCCATTAGCGGTCGGGTAACGAACGGCGCTAGCGGGGTGTCCGGAGTAAATATTGGCGCTAGCGGGGTAGCGGGAACAAATGGCGGCAATGGCACGCAAACCGACGCCAATGGAAATTATTTGCTCTATGTCCCAGCTGGAATTTATGAGGTGGGCGGTTGGTCGGATAGCACCGGGGGATTGCCTCCACAACAAGCCAACGTTTCGTCAGGTAATCAAACCGGTATAGATTTTGCCTTGACTGGTCTCGGCACGCTTCATCTCGAGGTTCAGAACGCCTCAAATGTTGGCCAGTTATTCGCCGGCGCTTTCAGCGCTTCCACCGGCCGCGGCAACGGTACAAATTCATGGAGCGCGAGTGGCACCAGTAAGGTAGCGGATATCAAATTATCTGCCGGCTCATACACGATTCATGTCGGTTCGCCGATGATTGGTGAGATTGCTTCTGAAAGTGTCACTATCACTGACGGCGCTACGACTAACAAAACCTATAATATCGGCGCGAGCACCACGCTATATACGGTTAGTGGCACGGTAACTACTTCGGCTGGAGGTCTTGCGAATGTTGGAGTTTGGGCCAGTAAGATTGGCGGCCCCGGATTTTTCTCTACTTTGACTGACAGCAGTGGAGCGTATTCTCTTAGTATGCCAAATTCCAGCACTTATCATTTTGGGGTCAAATCTACCGGCTACACGAGTATTGGCGGTGAAATTGATGTGGCGGTTGCCGGAGGAAATGTTACGCGGAATTTCTCAATGGTTTCCGCTGATTTAACCATCACCGGTACGATCACTGGCACCGGCGCGGTAGCGGTAAATGACGCCTGGGTTTCGGCGAAAAAGACCGTTAGTGGCAATGATATTTGGACCGGTGGTCAAACCGATGCCAGCGGAGCTTATTCTATCAGTGTTGATAGTGGCACATGGACTTTGTATGCGGAGGGTCCGTGTTATCAGCGAACCAACGGCGTTGATGTCGCGGCCGGCAGTTCGGGAAACAATATTACCCTTACAGCGATTAGTAGTTGCAGTGTTCCGACTCCGCAAATCAGTGGTGTGACCCCGGCATCCGGCGGTCAGGTTTCGAAAAATAGTTTAACATTGAATATCCCACCCCTAGCTCTTGGTGATAGTCAGGCCACGGTCAGTGTCACGGTAGCTACTTCAAGCGGTGTCGTCGCTACTAATAGCGCCACGCCACTCAAGAATTCCACTCAGAGTATTAGCATATCCAATGCCAGTGGTTCCGTAGCCTTGCAGAGTAATGTAAAAATTTCTCTGACCTATGATCCGGCGGAATTGCCAAATGGTTTCGATGAATCTACCTTGCAACTTGGATATTTCGACTCTGGAACGTGGCAACCGGTAGAGTCAACGGTTGATACAGTCAACAACACCATTAGCGCTTCTGTCAGCCACTTTACGAATTACGGACCAATTCTGCCCGGCGTGCCCGACAAACCGACCGTCCTTAGCGCCACGGCCGCTTCGGCTAGCCAGGTCAATCTGAGCTGGACCGCGCCTACGAACGCATCAAGTACTTATTACATTATTTACCGCAGTTTGACAGACTCAAACTTCACTACTGCGCTTGCTTCTACCACAGCCACTACCTACAGCAGTACCGGTTTGTCGGCCTCGACCAAGTATTATTATAAAGTGGCTGGCGTCAATGCCAATGGCGAAGGTTTGAATTCCGACAGCGCTAACGCCACCACCAACGCCGCGGCAGTCGTGGCTAGCACCGATACAGGCGGAGGCGGTGGAACGATTGTGAATATTAATTATAACTTATTGCAACCGACGGTGAATGCGACGACCGGAGCTACCACTACCGGTAGTGTCACAACCGGCGCGTCAGCGGCCGGTCCGACCAGCGCGCCTGAGGCGGAGACTGCGAAAGTTGCTAGATTCAATTTCACATCGGTTCTGAAGGTTGGATCCGTTAGCGCCGAGGTTAGAAATCTGCAGACCCTATTGAAAGAGCTTGGTTTCTTCACGTATTCCAGGATTACAAATTACTTTGGTTCGATTACCAGGGCGGCCGTCTTGAAGTACCAGAAAGCCAGAGAGTTGGCTAAGACCGGAGTTTTTGATGATGCGACCAAGGCTTCATTGAAAGCCGAGGACAAGAATCAAGTAGCCAAATCGGTTGTCGTGCCTCCGAAAGCGGCGATTGCTGTCTTCGTTCACACCTTACAGCCGGGTACTAGGGGCGGAGAAGTACGATTGTTACAGCAAAAATTAAGAGAACTTGGTTACTTCAAATACCCGACGAACACCGGATTATTTGGTCCCGCGACCAGAGCCGCGGTCGTAGCTTTCCAGAAAGAGCGCGGATTAAAGCCGTTCCCGGGATGGGTTGGTCCCGCGACCAGAGCCGCTCTAAATAGTCTCTAAAAAACGCTAAAAACACCCGGCATTGCGCTGGGTGTTTTTGTTTGCTACAATCTTAATCACTATGCTTAAACTTATCATAAATAAAGAGAGGACTGGCCCGATCCGCGGCCGGCACCCTTGGGTATTTTCGGGCGCTTTGAAGCAGATACCTGAAGGGATCGCGACCGGCGAACCGGTTGAACTCACTGATGAAGCCGGAAATTATTTAGCCAGCGGTTATTTTAATTCTTATTCGCAGATCGCGGTTCGAGTATGGGATTGGGAACAAGCGGAAGTTAATCAGGAATTTTTTTCTTCAAGAGTCAGGGATGCTTTTGAGCTTCGTCTTAAATTTGTCCTGAATAAAAAAACCACCGCATGCCGCATAATCAATGGCGAGAATGATTTGTTGCCAGGACTGATTGTGGATCTGTATGGTGATTATGCCGTGGTGCAATTTCATAATCCCGGCATCGAACGCTGGAAAAAGGAAATTGTGCAAGCATTACTCGAAGTTGTCGAGCCTAAGGGAATTTTTGAGCGTTCGGATGTACGAGAGAGGAAGAAGGAGGGATCCTTCGCTCCGACTCAGGATGACAATGGAAAAGGCGTACTGTTTGGCAAAGTCCCGGACGAAATTAAAATTTTAGAAAACGGCTATGCTTTTCAGGTGAATGTCAAGGAAGGTCAGAAGACCGGATTTTTCCTGGACCAGCGCGATAAGAGGCAGGCGCTCGAAAAATATTCCAAAGGAAAAAAAGTTTTGAATTGTTTTTCTTATACCGGCGGATTTAGCGTTTACGCGCTCGGCGGCGGCGCGAAAAAAGTGGTGAGCGTGGATTCATCCGAGCCGGCGCTGAAAACCGCCAAGCAGAATGTTTTGTTGAATAAGCTCGATGAAAAAAAATGTGAATTTATTTTGGCGGATGTGAAGGAGTATCTGAGTGATTTGGTCGAGACCTCACCTAACCTCTCCTCTGTGGAGGAGAGGAAGCGTTCCCCTCGCCTCCACAGAGGAGAGGTTTCGTCACCATTCGACGTCATCATTCTCGACCCGCCGGCCTTTGTCAAAGACCGCCGCAAGATTCACGAAGGTCTTCACGGCTACCGTAAAATAAACGAAGCCGCGCTTAGAATTCTTCCAAAGGGCGGTATTCTTGTGACCTGCTCCTGTTCGGCTCATATTTCACTTCAGGATTTCCGTTTTATGCTATCCGAGGCCGCCGCTCGCGCCGGTCGGACCGTACAGATTGTCGAGACCTTTACGCATGGCATTGATCATCCGAATTTAGTGGCATTTACGGAAGGGGAGTACTTAAAGTGTCTGTTTTGTTTAGTTCGTTAACAAACATTTGGTTTTAGTATATAATACCATTGTCTCTGTTCATTTAATGTCAAATTACAAATATCAAATTTCCAATCAAATCCAAATATTAAATGTCAAAATTTGAGCTTTGGATTTTGAGCTTGATTTGACATTAGAAATTAGGATTTTGAAATTATTATTAATAATATGGTAAACGTCGCAATCAATGGTTTTGGCAGGATCGGCCGGCAAACTTTTCGGGCGGCATACCAGAGGAAGCTGGTCAAAGTCGTCGCCATCAACGATCTTACCGACACCAAAACTCTCGCACATCTTTTGAAATATGATACGGCCTATGGGACTTGGCCGGTGGAAATTGATTTTGACGAGACGAATCTTATTATCGACGGCAAAAAATTTCCGGTGTTCGCCGAGAAAGACCCTACTCATTTACCATGGAAAAAACTGAAAGTTGATGTCGTGCTCGAATGCACCGGCCGATTTACTAGTCACGAGGGCGGCGAAATGCACATTACCGCCGGCGCGAAGAAAGTTATCATCAGCGCGCCTGCCAAAGGCGGCGTACCAACCTATGTTCGCGGAGTGAACTGCGACAAGGTCAAAGACGAAAAATCCAACATTATCAATAACGCTTCCTGCACGACGAATTGTATCGCGCCGATCATGGCGATTCTTCAGGATCATTTTGGGGTTGAGAAAGCGATGATGAGCACGGTGCATGGTTATACCGCTGATCAAAATTTGCAGGACGGCCCGCATCGTGATCTCCGACGCGGCAGGGCGGCCGCGGAAAATATTGTTCCGACGACTACCGGAGCGGCGGTCGCGACTACGGAAGCCATTCCGGAATTGCAGGGAATTTTTGACGGCCTGGCGATCCGGGTGCCGGTTCCAACCGTTTCACTTTCTGATGTCACTGCCGTCCTCATGAAAGAGGTTACGATTGAAGAAATTAATGCGGCTTTTGAAAAAGCCGCCAAAGAAGATCGCTTCAAAGGAATTCTTACCACGACCAAGGAATTGCTGGTTTCTTCTGATTTTATCGGCAATACTCATTCGGCCATTATCGATCTCTCCTTGACAAATGTCGTTGGGCAAACTATGGTAAAGGTAATTGGCTGGTATGATAACGAAACCGGTTACTCGAATCGCCTTATCGAAATGGCGGAAAAATTTTCATAGGATTACACAGATAAATAAAAGATAACGCAGATTATTATGAAAAAAACTGATTTATTTATTGGCGTTCTGGTTTTAGTTGTAGTTGGATTTGCTTGCAAGCAGTCAAATTTGACGTCCCCCGCCAGCAAGCAGTCGGGCGCGGGGCAAGTACAGCTCCCGGTCATTGACCGCGATGAGGCCTTTCAAGATCCGAATACCAAGGTCAGCTTTATTTATAAAAGTTATTTACAAAAAGAAACTGTAACTTCAGAACCTGGTAATGTAATGCTAGTGTTCAAGAAAAAAGAAGGTACTTCCGGCCTCATTGATACATTATATTTTTCTACCAAGACTCATGACGCCTGGCTGGCAGAGAAATCGAAGGCCGATCCGACCAAGGTTTGCGACAGTGAAGTGCAGGCTGGTTGCGAGAAGTGGGACGCGAGCGTCGCTTTATACAATAAAGTAGTTTCTACCAATAATTTTCAAGATTATTACGCGTTCGGCGTCGACACCGTGAATGTCGGCGGAATTAAATTTGTCGCGGTGGTGACATACAATGTTGATCGCCAGCAATATCAGACGACCTATCTCGCCTATGTCAATAATACTCGAATAACATTTGTCGATCCGGCGACGGGCGGCCTCGAATATGGCGTGCCATTCCAGATGAACGCGAAAAATCGAGAAATGGTTGAGCTTACCGGTCTGCGCCTCGCGAAAAGACAGAAAGTTGATGACGTTAAAACCAGAGCGCGCGCCGATGAATTGTTCCAGATCGTTTCGACGGTCACGGTCGCAAAGTAATTAAATTTTCCAGCATTCTTTGAAAAAGGAGCGGCGCAATGTCGGCAAATCAACGAAATCAAAAACTGGTCAGGGAATACAAAAATCTTGATGTGGCGTGGGAAATGTGGTTTCATATGGTTGTCGAGCTCAAGTTTTTTAGTGACATCAACCCGGACATCACCGTGAAGCATTTCCCGGCCTCGCCGGAAGCCTTCACCGACAAAAAAGTGATCGACGTCGCGATTCCTCGCTCCATGCCCACCTACACGGCGCTGAAGTTTCTTGACGAAAGAGCATTGCGTCCAGCGATGTTGCCTGAGCTTCTTTGTTGGAGAGAGGAGCATCCGGAAAGACTCGGGAATTGCCTGGTGGTGGCGCTCGGCGCTGAATGGGAGGGTTTGCATCCCTGCGTCTTTGGGAGAGAATCGTATCTCGGTCTGTGCCTCAGCTACCGCGCTTTCCACAAGGGAAACTGGGATTCGCGTTACACGCTCGCCGCCGTTGAAAAGTAGGATTCGTTTCAGCCCACAGCGGCTGGATTTCGACTTTGTTGGTCGGATTTCCTCCCTGTGGGTGTTGTATTATTAGCCCTGCCTCATCGGCAGGCAAGCTTGCAAACCAGTATTTTTTCTGTTAGAATGAGCCAAGAGTAAACCTTTATTTTTTATTTATGTCAAAACGCGTTTTGTCGGTTGAAACATCGAAAATGGTTGGACAGGAGGTAACGATTAAGGGCTGGGTCAATGCTCGAAGGAACATGGGCAAAATTGTTTTTCTTGATATCCGCGATCGCGGCGGGATTCTTCAGGCAGTCGGAGTGCCAAGCCAGATGGATGCTGTTTCAGTTGAAACTATGAAAGAAGTTCGGCCGGAATGGGTACTCGCGATCACCGGCCTGGTGCAGGAACGCGGCGAGAAGCAAAAAAATCCCGACATGCCGACCGGAAATGTTGAACTGTTGATAAAGAAGCTGGAAGTTTTGAATACCGCGCTGACCCCGCCGTTTGAAATTGATAAGAATACCATCGGCATCAACGAAGAGTTGCGTCTGAAGTACCGCTATCTTGATCTTCGCAGCGAACGGATGAAAAAAAACATCATTTTGCGAAATAATGTTTCGCAATTTTTCCGAAAGCATTTATTGGCTGAAGGTTTTTTGGAAATTGAAACGCCGATTTTGACCAAGGGCACTCCTGAGGGAGCGCGTGAGTTTATCGTGCCGTCGCGCGTCTACCCCGGTCAGTTTTATGTTTTACCGCAATCTCCGCAACAGTTCAAACAGTTGTTGATGGTCGCGGGAATGGAAAAATATTTTCAGCTCGCGCGCTGTTTCCGCGATGAAGATCAGCGTGGCGATCGCCAGCCGGAATTTACCCAATTGGATATAGAAATGTCCTTTGTTGAACAGGAGGATGTAATGTCGCTCATCGAAGCGATGATGATTGAACTTGTGAAGACGGTCACGCCGGAAAAGCGCATCCAGCAGATTCCTTTTCCGCGCATCCCATATAAAGAAGCGATGGAAAAATACGGCAACGATAAACCAGACATTCGAGAAGACAAGAATGACCCGAACCTGCTCGCGTTCTGCTGGGTGGTAGATTTTGCTTTTTTTGAAAAGACCGAGCCCACCTCCGCCGAGGCTACGGCGGGTAAAAGTGGCTGGACTTTTAGCCATAATCCTTTTTCCGCTCCGATTCCGGAACATCGCGAACAACTCATCAAGAAAGAACGGATCGGCGAAATCGTCGCGGACCAATATGATATCGTTCTAAACGGATACGAGGCTGGTGGAGGCGGCATCAGAAATCACACCCCTGAAGCGCTTCGTTCGGTTTTTGAAATCATGGGTTTCACTGACGAACAAATCAACGAGCAATTCGGCCATATGCTTGAGGCGTTTGATTTTGGCGCGCCGCCCCACGGCGGTATCGCGCTTGGCGTTGATCGGGTCATCGCGATTCTGGCCAACGAACCGAACATTAGAGAAGTAATTGCGGTGCCGAAAACAGGCGACGCGCGCGATCTTATGATGGGAGCGCCATCACCTTTGCCGAGAAAGTCATTGGAGGATGTTCATATTGAAATAAAGAAATGATGTCCAAAGAAATTAAGTTAGAAAAATTCCAAGGTCCGCTTGATCTCCTGCTTCAGCTGATCGAAAATGATAAATTGACGATCACCGAAATTTCTCTTGCTGAAGTCACTGAACAGTTTTTCAAGTATCTGACCTCGCTTGAAGGCGAGCGTTCCGAGGAGCTGGCTGATTTTCTGGTGATCGCGACCAGGTTGGTGTATATAAAATCCCGCCAGCTGTTGCCGTATCTCTATCCGCCGGAGGAAGAAGAAATTAGTCTGAGTGAACAGTTGAAATTTTATAAGCGTTACGCTGACGCCAGTAAGCACGTAGGAGAGCAGTGGAATCTGGGAAAGATGGCGTACGGTCGAATCGTCCCGATTTCGCTATGGCGCGAAATCGAGGATCCGCGATTCGGCCTAGGCCGAATCGGGAAACCATCTAACGCGACCACAGTTGATTTACATAATTCACTTTTACTGCTGTTGCGTCGGTTGAAGCCGATCAATCCTTTGCCGGAAGTAAAAATTGATCGGACGGTTTCGGTGGAGCAAAAAATCAAATCAATTTATGACGCGCTTCTCAAATTAAAAAGTTTGAGTTTCAAAGGACTGTTGGACGGCGCGGTAAATCGTAGCGAGATAATTGTATGTTTTTTGGCTCTCCTCGAACTTATCAAAAATGAAAAAGTCGCAATCGATCAAAACAGCGCGTTTGATGACATCACGCTAAGCGTGATAATTGGGACGCTCAGCGTCCCAATTAGAAAAATATAATTATGTCAAAACTAATTTCTCAAATCGAATCGATCCTCTTCGTCGCCTCAAAGCCGGTATCAATAAAAAAGATCGCCAAAATTTTGAGTGTTGATGAAGCGGCGGTCGATTCATGTTTGGAACAGCTCAAGCAAAAATACGAATCCACTGTTTCAGGTGTGGTTTTATTTCGAAATAACGACGAATATCAATTGGTAGCGCACCCGGACAACCGTTCAATAGCGGAGCATTTTGTAAAAGCGGAAATCAGCGGCGAGCTGACCCGTCCCCAGCTTGAGACTCTGACGGTGGTTTCTTATTGCGGTCCGATCACCAAGCCGGAGCTCGATCAGATTCGCGGTGTAAATTGCAGTTTAATTTTACGAAATTTACTGATTCGCGGACTGATTAAGGAGCAAGACGCTGGTACCACCCTTCTGCCTTCATAT
>CAYHHR010000012.1:0-23601 GCA_964356495.1 uncultured Gammaproteobacteria bacterium
GCATTGATTATGACTTGCCAGAGAGAGCGATACACGCGCTTCATCTGTTTTCTTCCGGCGAAAGCGTACTGGCCGGCTTTGTATGATGCGATTTTGGCGACTTTGATTTTTGATTTGCGGCCCCACATGAAACCGCGAGTGTGTTTCAAGATGCCGCGGCGTCGTTTGGCGTGAAGTAGACCACCTTTAATGCGTGTCATAGTATGTATGAGATAACGCGGATGGCCTTGAGGCCCGCGGATTACGCAGATACATCTGCGACATCTGTGGCGCTCGCGCGCATCTGCGAATATCGTTAGTTATGAATTAGGTAAATTTCTATGCATGATGAAGTTGAGGGTTGAGCTCATGACGACATCTGATTTTTTGTTGCGGCCTTCTTTGCCGTTTTCGCGGGCGTTGAAATGGTTTTGTCCAGCGGCCCGTTTTATAATTTTGCCGGACTTGGTGCGTTTGAATCGCTTGGCGGTTGCTTTGTGTGTTTTTAGTTTCATATAGTTAGATTACATAGATGAGCCTTTCGGCTCCGCAGATGACGCAGATGTATTTGTGCTATCTGCGGCGCTCGCGCGCATCTGCGTAATTTATTTATTAACTTTTCGCAATTATCGCGGTAACTTTATTTCCTTGTTTCTCTACATCCTGCTCCCAGCGGATCGGAACGACTTTGTTGACCTCAGTAACAAATTTTTTGATCATTTCGATCGCTCGGCCGACCTGTTGCATTTCACGGCCGCGGAGCAGCATTTCGATTTTGGCTTTATTGCCGTCGTTTAAAAATTTTAAAGCTTGATTTCGTCTGATTTCCAAATCATGTTCGCCGATGCGCAGTGAAATACGAACGCCTTTGATTTCTACCACATGCTGGTGCGCTTTCTGGAGGCGCGCTTCTTTTTCTTGGTTGTAACGGAATTGGCCGAAATCAATAAGCTTCGCGACTGGCGGGGTGGTGATCGGATTAATTTCCACGAGATCAAGTCCTTGTTCGCGGGCGAGCTGGAGCGCCTTTCCGGTGCCCATCACGCCAAGGTTGCCGCCGTCTTTTCCTAGCAACATCAACTCCAGGGCTGTTATTCCCTCATTGACCGCGTAGGCCTTTTTTGGTTCTTCCTTTTTTCTCTTGTGTGAGATTCGCATATAATAGTCCTTAAAGTCCTTAAAGTCCTTAAAGTCTATAAAGTCACGACTTGACGGACTTTATGGACTTTCGACTTTATAGACTTTCGTGTTGTGGAAGTGGCGAGAGTTGAACTCGCGTCCAGAAGACGCTTCTTACACCCTCTACCTACATAGCTTTCTTGGTATTTATCCTATTCCTTAGAAAAAAGCGAAAGAGAATAGGCAAGCCTGAAGTAATTTCATTTCCGAAACGTTCAGGCGAACCCTCGGAAACTACGCTCAGTTAAGTGACACCGCGTTGCATTTACTGAGTATCAATGCAAGCGATGGGCAGAGGCCGTTAGGCCATTGCCGGAGCAAAGTTGATGCTGAAAGCGTTAGCTACAGCGGACTTTACTTTTGATAACAAGTTTGCACTTATTATGTTGCTCCAGGGTATTTACGAGGCTTCGGAGCCGCCTCGGTAGGCAAATGTACGAAACTATCCCTGTCAAAACCGGTCACTCCCGGCTGAAAAGTTTAGATCCGATCTTTTAAAGTGCGCCGGATTTCTCGCTGGACGTCTTTCTTTTTCAAAGCCTCTTTCTTGTCGTAGAGGTGTTTTCCGCGAGCTACTGCAATTTCAACTTTGATAAGACGGTTATTACTATACACTTTCAAAGGCACTATTGTCAAGCCCCGTTCCTCGGATTTACTGCGTAAATAATTGATTTCGCGCTTGTGCAGGAGAAGGGTCCGGCTGCGGGTCGGTTCGTAGTCCGGGAGGGGGCCTGCCTCGGGGTATGGCGAAATATGAGCATTGGTAAGCAATGCCCTCGGTCCGTGGAAAGTTACGAAGGCGCCTTTTAGGCTAATGTGACCCTTCTGAATAGACTTTACTTCCTGGCCGGTCAGGGAAATGCCAGCGGTCAGGGTTTCCAGAATTTCGTAATCAAAGCGGGCTTTTTTGTTTTCGGCAAGTGTATCCATAGTCCCTTGATTCTACCAGATTTTTGATTTTTTTCAACCCTTAGGCTATACTTGCATTAATATTTATGAATGAAAAACGATTAATTTCAGTACATCCAAAGCTGGCGGCGGCAAGCGATTTTTTGGTTTCGTTTATTTTTCTCTGGTGGATTTCCGGTTTGCAGAATGTTTGGGCAGTCGCGATTTGGTTCGCGGCGCGAATCGGTTGGTGGATCGTTCTCACGCAAGCGATGTATTTTCCGCCGTACCTCAGCCGAACTAAATATTTGGTTTCACTCATCATTGTGAACGTCGGCATTTTGCCTCTATTGGTGTTTAGCGATCCGTCGAATATTTTCTACGCGCGGCTCGCCGCAATAATTTTACCGTTTGTTGGTTTTTGGCTCGTGCCATCGCAGAGCGACAGTTTGTCAGTCATGAAAAAACCTTTCCGCCGCTGGAGTTTTTTTATGTCGCTTTTTGGAGTGGCTGGGATTTGGCTGGCGCTCCAGGCCTTGATTACCTTTCAAGTTATTGCCGGCGCTTGGATATTGGGTGGGATCATTATCGCTTCGCTCCTCACCACTATGATCAGCGCTTTCGAATGGAATGAATACGGCATCAAGGCCAAAGGTTCAAAGTATTTTGTTTTACTTAGTCTGATTTTTCTCCTGGTTGCGGAAATCGGCGGGATAGTGTATCTTTGGCCGGTTGGATATTTTGTCAGCAGTTTTTTTGTGGCTTGGCTTTGGTACGTGATTTGGTTGCTGTTCCGTTTCGACCTGTCAGAGAGTGGTATTAATTGGCCGCGACAGAGATTTTTCTTGGCAGTAAATTTTATATTGATGATTGTCTATCTTGCTTTTGTTGTGAGGTGGAAGTAATAACAATTTTTAATTTTACAATTTTTAATTTTCAATCAAAAATCAATTTCCAATTATCAATTTTAAAAATTGAAAAATGAAAATTGAAAATTCTCGCTTATGTTCCCTCCGCACCTGCCGCCGCCATTCTCCAATCTAAAGGATCATCGTCAGTTTGAAAGGCTGAAACTTATTTTTGTCGCGACAATTTTTGGTATGCTCTCCGGCGTATCCGGTGCGGCGATACTGCTTGGTTGGATTTGGCCGTTGACTGCCGGCGGAGACAATTTTTTCCTGTCGCGTTTCTCTTCGGTCGTGCCGCGCGAACAGCTTCAAAGCCGCGCGCAAGCAAAAATAGCCGACGAAATTTTTACTATTTATCAGAAAGCCATGACGCTTGGCAAGGCGCGTTATTTTTCTGAGGGCGATAAAGTTGGTGACGCCGTGATGAGCGTTACGTCCGGCTGGGTAGTATTGAATGTGGCGAATTATAGCGGGTTTACGAAGGATTGGGTGGCGGTAGCCGAAAATGGTTCGTTGTATAATGTGAATCGCGCTTTGTTTGACAAGCGAACGAGCCTTTTGTATTTGAACATCAGCCGGCCGAGCGTCATCGATCAGCAGTTCAAGGTGGTAAATTTTAACGCTGATATTAAACAGAATGATGAAGTTTTTGTTTATGAGGATGGACAGTGGCACAGCACGCTGGTCCTGGGACCAAGCCGAGGCTTCTCCGATGGTCATCTTGATTCAGCCTCGATGCCGACCTTTAATTTAGCCGATCGTTTCAGAAGTGGATCGATAGTCGTCGACGCTGATGGCAATGTGGTCGGATTTGTGAATGATCGCGCGGCGGTACTCGCTCTTCGGAATGAGGATTATTTTTTGAATGGGATTGAAAATAAAAAACAGCTCGTCTATCGGAGCCTTGGGGTAGAGGGGTGGTACACCGACGAGAAGTTGCTCGTAATTAATGAAGAAAAACTTACCGGATTTATTGTAAATAGAGTTCTAGCGAACAAGCAATATTTTCAAAAAGGGGATATCATCCTGAAAGTTGACGGACGACCGGCGGAGAGAAATAATGTTTGGAATAGCCTTTTGAATTCTAGTGTGAGGGTGAGTGTTTGGAGGGGTGGGAAGGTGATTGAGGAACAGGTGAGTGTGGTGGAGTTATAAGATTTTTTTGTCATCATTTAGTATCGCTCCCTCCCCTAGAAGCGGGAGGGGCAGGAGAGGGGTTTCGTCGTAAGGTTCGAAGTGAGTGCGAAAACCCCCATCCTCGCCTTCCCCCTTGTAGGAGGAAGGGAAATTGGCGCGGATGGCGAAAATCCCCATTGACAAATGGGTGTTTTTTTGTTATATATAAATCAGACTTTTCACGGAGGAAACAAAAATGCAAAATCGGAATGGTGATTCTGATCTACCAACCACAATGACCGTCGGCGGTCGCACCTACGACATCCTCAGCTTCCTTCGGAGAGATGGGGAACCCATCAAAGGCAACGTGATGGTCGACCGGGCCAAGAAGAGGAACGCCCATCAAAGCAAGAGCGAGCGTGAATACCTGCTCGCCCACCAGAATGAGATCCCAGCCGCCTTCCAGGGCGAGGTCGTGTTCCTCTTCACCAACGACCGGCACCCGGACCACCCCGAGGACGTCTGCTGCGTCGGCTGGAGCGTCGACCGCTGGGTTCCGTTCTGGTCCTGGCTCGCCTACGTCTGGAGCGACGACTGTCGGGTTCTCCGCCGCAAGTCCGCGTAGCAATCAGCTCGTAAAAAAAGCCCGCCCTGGGAAACTAGGGCGGGCGAATCATTTTTATAGCAAATTTTTAATCTCCCGTAATCAAGCACACCACCGGCCCTTGCCATGTAAACCCCGCCGCGATGGCCTTCTGCAGGCCGACGAGCGAGAGGGCGCTGTTGGGTGAGAGTTCGTTGTTAGTAGTTTGTCGAGCGAGTTCAATCGCTTTTTTTATTTCTTCATCGCTCGCTATCCAACCTTCGCCGCCCGTCTCGATCACCGCTCGCGCGACCGCTTCACGGCGTCTTCCAACCACGTCGACGATCGCTCCGGCGAGGCTGTGTTCCTCTTTTTCATCTGGAATTGGTTTGCCTTTTTGGAAATAAACTTCTTCTGATAGCGGGTGGCAGAAATTAGTTTGGACAATATGGATTTGCGGGGAGAGTTTCAGATTTTTGAAACCAAGATATAGCCCCTCGGCGCAGGTGCCGGAAGAACTAGGAACAAAAACCGCCGCCAAATTTTCTATTTTGGCGAGCTCATCGGCCAGGCTCTGATAACCGACCAAGGCGAGCGGGTCAGTGGAGCCGCGGAGCATTTTTGTTTCGGATTTTTCAAAATTTAGCGCGCTTTGCTTTGGGTTTTCAGTCTGCTCGATCGTTATGCCGTCGCCGCTAATTTCTTTTTTAAGCTTTTCCAATTTTCCCGCTTCAATATTTTTACCAACGAAAATTTTGAGTGAGACGGGATTTTGGGGTTTATTTTTATTATGTGAAAGTACGGCGCGCAGAGCGGCGAGCGCGGCGTTGCCGGAAGAAGAAATTACAAATGATTTGGTTCCTTGTTTCACGTATTCATCGATCATGAGCGGGATCGAACGCCCTTTGTGAGAGCCAAAATGATGTTTATTTTCAAATTTGAACCAGACTTCGTTTTTTATTCCAAGCGCCTTGCCGAGATTTGGTTCCGGGAGTTGTGGAGTTTTCATATGTCTTGCCAGTTTAAAAAATTTAGGGTATAATGCGGAAATCTTACAATCTTAAGCAAGTTAAAGCGTAACACATATGAAATTACTTTGTCCAGAATGCAAGAACGAAGTTGATCTCTCGGCCTATCCAAATATGAAGGAAGGCCATGTTATCGAATGCGATAAATGCGGCATCACCCTCATGATCAAAGATATGGAAGGGGACGATGTTGCCACTGAGGTCGTAGACGAAGGAAAATAATTATGCGATAGCGCAGATGCGCCTTGGGGCGCCGCGGATGGCGCAGATACAGACTATCTCAAAGTCGGGTAGAGCGGGAATTTTTTTGTCAGTCCCTTTACCCGATTTTTTATTTCCGCGAGTTTGGCGTCATCTTTGAAATTTAGAATTGCTTCTTCGATCCAGGCCGCCACCTGTTTCATTTCGGTTTCTTTCATCCCGCGCGTGGTCAGAGCCGGTGTGCCGAGGCGGATGCCGGACGGGTCCATAGGTGAACGCTGGTCATCGGGGATCATATTTTTGTTTACCGTGATGCCGGCTTTGTCGAGAGCAATTTGCGCTTCTTTGCCGGAGAGTCCCTTTGGCGTGACATCGATAAGTAGCAGATGATTGTCAGTGCCGCCAAAGCAAATTCTGTAGCCAAATTTTTTAAATTCTGTTTCCAAAACTTTGGCATTCTTTTTTATTTGCTTCGCGTATTCTCTAAACTCCGGTTCAAGCGCTTCTTTGAATGCAACCGCCTTGGCCGCGATATTATTTTCATGCGGGCCGCCTTGCATGCCAGGGAAGACCGCCTTGTCGATTTGTTTAGCAAATTTTTCCTTGCACATGATCATTCCGCCGCGCGGGCCGCGCAAAGTTTTGTGAGTGGTGGTGGTAACGATATCGAAAATTGGCACGGGGTTATTCATCTCGCCGCCAGCGATGAGGCCGGCGATGTGAGCGATGTCGGCCATAGTGAAGGCGCCGACTTCGTCAGCGATCTTTTTAATTTTCTCGTATTCAATTTCGCGCGAATAGGCGGAGTAACCGACGAGAATCAATTTTGGCTTGTGTTCCAGTGCCATGGCGCGCAGGTTGTCGAGGTCGATTTTTCCTTCAGAATTAGTTTTGTAGCGGATAAAATTGTAAATTCCGGCCGAAAAGGTAACCGGATGACCGTGAGTCAGGTGGCCGCCGTGGGACAGGTCCATGCCGAGGATTGTGTCGCCCGGCTTCAAGAGCGCGGAATAGGCGATTAGGTTGGCCGGCGCGCCTGAGAGCGGCTGGACGTTGACATGTTCGGCATTGAAAAGTTTTTTGGCGCGCTCGATGGCCAGTTGTTCTACTTCGTCGATAAATTCACAGCCGCCGTAGTAGCGCTTGCCAGGGTAACCCTCGGCATATTTGTTAGTTAGGACTGAGCCGAGCGCTTCGAGTACGGCCGGACTCACAAAATTCTCCGACGGGATCATTTCGAGTCCTTCTTCCTCGCGCTGCTGTTCTTTTTTGATTGAACTATAAATGGATGGATCGTAGTCTTTTAGGGTTTCTTTGTGCATATTTAGTAAAATTACGCAGATGCGCCTTTAGGCGCCGCGGATTACGCGGATGACTGCGCAGATGATTTAGAATTGATGATTCGTTTAATTTGGAGAGGTCTGATTCTAAAATTTACAACATATGCGAGCGGTAATTTGAGTGTTTCAAGATAGCGTAAGGTTTGTTTGAAGTGATCGCTTGTTAAATAATCTGTTGTTTTTAGTTCCAATAATATTTGGTTTTCAATTATTATGTCGGCTCTGAATTTACCCAATTCAATTTCATTATATTTTAAGGAAAAAGGTACTTCTGTTTTATATTTTATTTTTTGTTGGCCTAAAATTGAGCAAAGCGCTTTTGAGTAATGTTTTTCCTGGAATTTTGTTCCTAAATCATTTTGTACTTTAAATAGTATGCCTCTGATTATGTAGCCTAGATCATTTAATTTTGTATCTGCGTTATCCGCGGGCATAGCCATCTGCGTTATCAATGACCTTTGTTAAGACCTCGTTAATATAATCAAACGGCCCGTCATCTTGAATTACCACATCATAATGTTTTTCAAATACGGGAAGTAATTCGCCAGCCTTATCCTCATTCAAAAATCCGATCTTCAGTAAATTATCAAACTCAAATCCGTCGGACATGCCGACGTCGCCGATATTGTCGCCGAGCAAGATGACATTTTTTCTGTCTTTCACGACTTCGTAGGCCGGAAAGTTTTGGATCAAGGTTTCGTCTTTGTTCACTCCGGTAACGATCGGTTCTCTGATACCGACTGCCCTGCCATTTTCATCCCAAATAAAAGCGTTGCTGATGATATGCACGTTGTCGAGGAGGCGGTTTTCTTGCCTCAGACGAATGGCTACTGATTCCTCGCCAAGACCGCTCGCCGACATTATTACTAGGGGAATGTTTTGTTCATTCAGAGTGTCGATAAATTTAAACGCGCCCGGCCGAAATTGGACGACGCCGGAAGCCATCGCTTTTTCAAGATCTTTTTTTGAGAGACCGCTTTTCTGCATCAAATCAAAATGCGCGCGCCACCATTCGTCCATTATTTTTTTCTTCTTATCTATTGGAACCGCTGGATCTCTTTCAATTTTGCCATAATGAGCGTAGAGCGCCTTGGCTTTGGCAGGGTAATCCGGAGTCAGGTAGCCGTGATCGCGCAGAATGGCGGTCATTGAAGGGGTGGGGACGCCATCGACGAACGCCAGCGTCAGGGTTCGATCAAAATCAGCCAAAATATGGAGCTTAGACGCTCCGCCTTTTATCATCCGTTTGACGATTTGGTCGATTTTCTCAGAATCAACGGTGTGAATTCGTGAGGGAGTGGTAGTTGCGATGCTCATATGCTGGCATTATACTCCTTTAAGAATTTTTTACAAAAAAACTACCTAGTTAAGGTAGGTTTTAGAGAAAATTACAATATTTTCAACTTCCCATCACCAAACCATGAAGAAAAGCCAATTCCTCCGGTGATCCGATGTGATGCTTTTTAAACAATTCAACCACTTTTTCTTTGAACTGGGAATCCTTTTGTTGTTTTTTTTCCAAACGTTTAAATATATCAGACGTGTAGTCGGACAGTTTTTCGTCAATGTATACTTTTAAATTGTATTCAAACTTTGAAACTTTGTTGTCTAAATTCTTTAACCCATTTTCCAAATTATTTATTTTCTCATCTCGACTTTTGAATTTTTCATCCATAATGTCCGAGATCTTCGGTATCAGAAAATCATCCGTATATTCCAATAGCACGCCCAGCGTTACCGGCTTATCTAATTCTGATTTTCTATAACTTTTTTTCTTCATACTATTATTATACGAAAACAAAAAGATTGTGTCAACAATTTCACTTATCCATTTTTTTCACCATATACGTACGCTGTAATCGGTATCCCAGCCCTCGATAATAATCGCGCACTCCAACACCTGAAATAACGCTCAGCTCCTCGCAGTTATTTTTCTTCGCAATTTTTTCCGCTTCTTTCAAGAGTTTTTTGCCGAGACCTTGATGCTGGCTCGACGCTTTGTCGTATTTCCCGATGCTGATCAGTTGACCGTAGGTGTGGAGCTCGCGAACGAAGGCGGAGTAAGCGAGACCTCTCCCTGCCCTCTCCTCTGTGGAGGCGAGGGTCGCGTCCCTCTCTCCTTCACAAAGGAGAGAGTTGGAGAGAGGTCTGTCACATATTCTCAATCGGCAAAACGCGAACACCACTTGCCGTTTTTTGTCTTCGAAACTCAGGAAATATTCCGTGCCGCGGCTCGCTTCGTATTTTTCGATAAAGAGAACAGGGGAGAGGTCTTTAATATTTTTTATATTCACGTGGCCGGCTTCGCGGCAACGGAGACAGCGGCAAAAAGTTCCTTCCGCTTTCATTTCACTCTGGATTACTTGGCGGAGGTTGGTGATTTTGTTGCCAGTTTCGATCAGCTGACCGGGGATATCGCGGATGAGGCGCGATATTCTGGCGTAGCGAGGAACTAGACTTTTGAATTTCTTCAAAATCGCGACTAGCTCCTCGACCGGATAGGTATGGAATTTCCCTGCCTGAAACCACTGATAAAGTTCCGAGCCTTTGACTACTGAGCAGGGATAAATTTTAATCATGTCCGGACGGAACGCCGGGTTTTCAAATATTTCATTCAGCATTGCTAGATCTTTTTCCGGCGTGGCGCCGGGGAGTTGAGGCATCAGATGGAAGTCGACTTTGAAACCGAAATTTTTCGCGAGTTCCATGGCGGATTTAACTTGTTCAACCGTATGACCGCGTTTCACCAGCGCTAAAATTTTTTCGTCAGTATGTTGGACGCCGAGCTCGATCCTGGTACAGCCCTGCTCGCGCATTTGCCAAAGTGTTTTTTCGTTGATGGAGTCCGGCCTCGTCTCGAGCGTGATGCCGATGATGCGATGCACGGATTTTTCGTTGAGTTTTTGTTGTCGGATGAGCTCTTTTTTTAACATAGCCAACCCACCCCTACCCCGCCCAAGCGGGGATTTGCCATTGGCGGCGCGGAATGATTCCAAAATAAACCAATATTGATATTGAAGTGGGTAGGCGTTCCAGGTGCCGCCCTTCACAATCAGCTCGACTTTGTCCGTTGGGTGGCCGTTATTTTCAAGCGCTTCAAGGCGTTTTACCATCTGTTTGTAGGGGTCGAATTTCAGAGCTAGAGCGCGCGCGGCGGCTGGTTCCTCGGAAAGGTAACTCTTCGGCATCCGGACATCGAGCGGGCAGTAAACGCAAGCACCAGGGCAAGGATAGGGCTTCACGAGCGAAGTAATGATGGTAACGCCCGAAAGTGTTCGGACGGAGCGCCTGGTGAGGATTTTTTCGAGTTTTGGATTTTTTTTGATGCTTTTCGCTCTCTGCAATTTGTGGTATGCTGTGAGCAGGGCAGTTTTACTCGGCAGGGCGGTCGCGCCCTTATTCTTGCCGATGAAATTTCGTTTGAGCGCGTTAAATTCAGCCTCGTTTTCGGGGAGGTTTCGGACGGCGGAGAGAATAATTTTTTCGTCAATGGAAATCATGTGAGTATGTTCGACATTATACAGAAGACCCGCGATGATTACAATAAAATCGCCAAGCATTTTTCCGGCACCAGGTACGACACTTGGCCGGAGCTAGAGCAGTTTAAACCATATATAGAGGACGGTCAACGGATATTGGATTGGGGATGCGGCAATGGCCGTTTGCTTCTGCTTATGAAAGATAAGCAAGTCGAATATTTTGGAGTGGACCAGGCAGCGTCGCTGTTGAATATCGCGAAGAAAAAATACGCGGAGGAAGTTAAAAGCGGCAAAGCGAAATTTTTCAGCACCGCGTTCAAAGAAAAGAAATTCGATGATAATTTTTTTGATCTGGCATTTATGATCGCGTCGTTTTTTCACCTGCCGGATAAAAAAGGCCGGTTGAAACTTCTGAAAAAAACCTATGCGGAATTGAAGCCGGGCGGCGAGCTTCTGATGACAGTTTGGAATTTGGGAAGCGACTGGGCGAAAAAGAAAATGAAAAAGGAGTGGAAAATACTTGGCAAAAATGATTTTCTGATCCCATGGAAAAATGCCGACGGCAAAGTTGAGGCAGAGCGTTATTACCACCATTTTACCAAAGCTGAGCTGAAGGAACTGTTGGAAGAAGCCGGATTCAAAATTGAGATCATGAATTATTACGACAAAAATAATTGGTCCGACAGCAAAGGCGGCAGAAATTTAGTCGTGGTGGCGACGAAGCGGTAAACTGTCATTCTGAACGAAGTGAAGAATCTCTGGCACATTGTTCGACGTTGGTGAGCCAGAGATCCTTCGTTTCACTCAGGATGACAATAATACATATGAGAATACTCCAAATCGATAAATATTTTTACGATCACGGCGGATCCAGCCGGGTTTTTCTTGATACGATCGAAGGGTTCCGGGCGCGGGGAGAGGAAGTGGCGGAGTTCGCCATGCAGGATCCGAGAAATAAATCGTCGGTTTTCGCTCGATATTTTACCCCGGCCGCGCCAGAACTTGAGAGTGATTTGTCAAAAGTTGATTTATTCAAGGCGTTTAAACATCGCTTTTTTTCCGGAGAAGTAGATCGACGCCTGAGCGCCCTTGTCGCCGATTTTCGGCCGGACCTCGCCCATATTCACAATGCGTACGGTCAAGCGTCGGCTAGCGTATTTCTAACCTTGAATCAACTTCGTGTGCCGATCGTGTTGACGCTTCACGATCCGTTTCCGCTTTGTCCGAATCCGGTTGAAAAGCTTGAAGAATATTATTATGGATTGCGGATTTGGAAACATATCAGGTTATTTATTTGTCCCAGCGAATTCATGGCGAAGAAAATGGTTGAAGCCGGATTTCCAAAAGAAAAAATGCGCGTGATCAGGAATCCGTTTCCCTTGCCGGCGCATTGTCCGCCGCCTGGAACCGAAGTGGTTTATTTAGAAAAATCGCATGATAAAAAAGATTTAAATAAGGCGAAGGTGGTGGTCGTGCCGGCGAATTGTCATGAAAATTGCTCGTTTGACATTCTTGAAGCGCAAAGTCAGGGGCGAATCGTGGTTGCGCCTCGCGGCGGCGGCCATTTAGAGTTTATCATTGACGGGGAGAGTGGATTTCTTTACCGTGCGGATGAACCGGAGAGTTTGGCGGCGACAGTTCAGAAAGCATTATCGTTGACGGACGAAAAGGCTAGTAAAATAATCGAAAGGAGCCGGCAGTTGGTCCTCCGAGATCATAATCTTGATCAGTACTTTAGGTTGCTGAGGGAAGTTTACGAGGAAGCGCTGAGGCATTAGTTATGTGACTTCAGTATTGCGGAGGGGTTGACAAACTCCTTCTTTTTTGTTATAATTCGACATTCTAAATAGGGTGATTGAGAGGGGAAATTTTGGTAGATCTACCTGATTTTTCCCTCTCTGACACCATCGCCAGGAGCAAACGAAAGGGAAAAACGTGACCAAAATCATCGTTTTGGCAGCTCTCATGATTAGCGCAATCGGTTGCCGTACGGCGATCATTCCGGTGGTGAAGGCCGATCCAGCCAGAAAAATTTCAAATTATTTGGAAGAGAATATCTGGATAAAAAATTTCCAGATGTTCTCTCTCTGGTAATCTCACCAAAGGGAACAAGAAGATTTGGGCAAACTTTCTTGTCTGTAAAAAGCCCGAAATTCGAAAGGGGCAACACCTTGAAACAACTGTTGAAGATCGGTTTCATGGTCGTCTTCATCGTTTTCGGTTTCATCGGCCTGTTGGGGGCGCTGGAAATTCTCAGCAAGCCCACTACCGCCGACCTGGAGAAGGTGAGGAAGGCGGATCACCGGCGGCTCGCCGAGCAGCCTGCGGTCAGCAACCGCAATTCGCTCGCTCAGCTCTACGACGACAAGTAGTCATCGTCGACAGGTTTCAAAGCGCGCCCGCCGTCCACAGTACGAAAGTACAAAGGACGGCGGGCATTATTATTTTTGCCCTGCTTCGCACCCCGAAGTCTTGGCGAAGGGGTGTGGATAACTAATTGACGGCGTAATTCAGATATGTTACGTTAAATTTATCAAACTTTATGTCATTAAATCACTCCTGTCATTTCGTAAGCACCATTAAGGTAAATTATATTACCTTGTTTGTTGCTGTATACGAAAAGGACTCAGAGTGAATCTAAACCGGACTAATCAAGATTAAAGAAGATTTCACCCTGAGCCAGAAGCTCAGGAATTTTTTTACGCATTAACGAGTCCCGATCCGCTTCCGCCAGCTGGCGGATGGCGGATGGAGATTCACAATGTGAAAACTCGAAAACCAAGGGGTGGAAAAAAATGTGTGAGAAAAACGTCAGTAAGTGGCTAGAGAGAATTGCGCACGCCAATCAGGTTGGTAAATTCGATGTCCCGAAGGACATCAATGAGCTACCTTGCCATTGCAGCCGGTTCATAATCCCGGATACTTCCGGTAGAAATCTTCCGTCGCTTATTCAGACCGTCATGGTGCAAGCAAGGGCTGGCATCCAAAGAAACCTTTTCGTTTATCGAGCCTCGCTCGAGCTAAAGCTCAGGTGCGGCTCCTGCGATGCCGAACTTTGAGCTTAGGGAGTGGGCAGTCATCTTGAAAGGAATCAAATCCAATCAAGCTCTGGCTGTCCCTCCCGACCATTACTTTGATACTGTTTAACGACAGTTTTTTTGTTTTGTGGTACAATTAAAAAAAGTCCATAAAGTTTAAAGTCTATAAAGTCCGTAAAGTCGTGACTTGATGGACGTTATGGACTTGATGGACTTTATAGACTTCGTTATGTGGCTTTATTTCGCGCTATTTGGCTATGCCTGTCTGGCGGTAGTCTCGATTCTTGATAAATTTATCCTATCGAAGGAAAAAGTGTCGCCGATAGTTTTTGTTTTTTATTCGACGGTTTTTTTATTTCCGCTCGCCGGTTTTATCCCGTGGCTGACGCCATTACCGACGCCGTTATATTGGATATTGATATTGGTAGGCGCTTCGGCGTTTGTTTTCAGTTTGTGGATGATGTACCTCGCGTTTCAAAAGAGTGAGGTCAGCCACAGCGGCCCCTTGATCGGCGCCCTGATTCCGTTATTTATTTTGGTTCTTAGCGGTGTCTTCCTGGGGGAACAAATAATGCCGGCGCAAATTTTCGGAGTTATTTTGCTCAGCCTCGGCACTCTCATCATCGCTATCCAAAAAAAGGAACCCCATCATGATTTTTTGGAAACTATAAAATTTGCCGGAGCTTCCGCCTTTTTCTTCGCGATTTTTCATGTGACCGCCAAGTCGCTCTATTCGGAATTTGGTTTTTCTAATGGATTTTTTTACCTTTGGGGAGCGGTAGGCATCATCGGTCTTTCTTTTGTTTTATCGAGGGAGGTGAGGCGCGTGATTTTTCACCGCCAACCCACCCCTACCCCGCCCAAGCGGGGATTACAGGTGATTACGGTGGTGGCGGACAAGGTCCTCAGCGCGTTCGGTGTTTTCCTTGTCCAGTACGCGGTTTCGCTCGGCAGTGTGACTAAAGTAAACGCGCTGAATGGTTTTCAGTATGGCCTCTTGATAATATTGGTGGCAGGTCTATCGAGGTTCTCGCCAAAATTATTCGCGGAGCGGTATGGGGCCGGGGAATTTAAGCAGGAATTATTGGCGGTTTTGATCATCGCGATCGGTCTTGTTTATTTAGTGAAATAGGGGCTCCGCCACATATTTTCGTCGCACGCTCGGAAATGAATAAATTCATTTCACTCACTTAGCTAGAAAATAGCATGAAACGCTTTCGATATAAGAAAATTGCGGCGCTGTTGGTCTGTCTCCTTGTCATTTTTGGAGTCTGGGGAAAATATAATTATTTTGATTCGACTCGAAATCCCGGGATGAAACTTGGGGTTTCTTTTGATCCGGAATACGCTGGTTCTTTGCACCTGGATCCGGCGGTCGCTTTCAGCAACCTGCTTAATGATTGGAAATTCAAATATTTCCGTTTGCCATTGCATTGGGATAAAGTTGAGAGTGCCCGCGGGAAGTTTGATTTTTCCGAAATGGATTACTATGTAAATGAGGCTGGAAAATCAGGCGCGAAAGTCATACTCGCTATCGGCAACAAAACCCCGCGCTGGCCGGAGTGTCATCGTCCGGAGTGGGCTGTTTCTCTGTCTCCAGCTGAACTTAATACGGCTCTCGAAAGTTATCTCCTCGCGTCGGTAGAACATTACAAAAATAATCCGGCGGTTGAGATTTGGCAAGTTGAGAATGAGCCGTTTTTTGCTTTTGGTGACTGTAAACATATAACATCAGCTGAGCTACGGCGTGAAATTGCCCTGGTAAAGCAGGCGGACAGTGTTCATCCGGTGTTGGTGGCCGACAGCGGGGAATTGGCTCTCTGGAACACCACCGCGAGGGCGGGGGATTTGTTCGGCATGACGATGTATCGCGTGGTTTGGAATAAGTATCTTGGCTATTGGAATTATGATTGGCTGCCGGCGGCTTTTTATCGTCTGAAGCTTTGGCTGGTTGATCGCTCCCCTCAGAGTTCTTTCATTGTCGAGCTGCAGGCTGAGCCTTGGGCGCTGGATAAACCGCTCGAACAGATGTCTATCGAAGATCAGAAGAAATCAATGGACCTCATGCGTCTGAAAAATAATATTGAGTACGCGAGGCGAGTCGGAGCGCCTCGGGCGTATCTTTGGGGCGGGGAGTGGTGGAGTTGGTTGAAAGAAAAAGGCTATAATGAAATACCTGATTTCGTGGCGACATTGAACATTAGGAATTAAGTGGTGGTTTCGCTCCCTCCCCGTTTCCAAGGGGAGGCTAGGTGGGGTTTGCCGTCCTTTGTGACTCGAAAACAATGTCACGCTTGCTCAAAGGATGGCGAACCCCCTCTAACTCCCCCTTGGAAAGGGGGAGGAGCCAGAACCATTGACTTTTTACGATTTTGGTTATAAACTGGAGGAAATTTAGGGCAATTAGCTCAGTTGGTTAGAGCGTCTCGTTTACACCGAGAAGGCCAAAGGTTCGAATCCTTTATTGCCCACAAATTTAAGACCGTCATAACGACGTTTTTTTATTTCGCCTCGGGTCTCTTTTTGTGATACAATGACATCAATATTATGGGAAATAAATTAAACACCTCAGTAATCTTCCACAGAGGAACCTACAAACCCGCCGCCACGGTCGCTGACGCGGTTTTTATGATTACCGGCATGACGATCGGCGCCGGGATTCTCGCTATTCCGTATGCGGTGGCGCAGGTCGGTCTTGCGGTCGGTATTTTATACATCGTCGTCCTCGGCGCATTGATGTTGTTTCTAAATCTGATGATTGGCGAGATCGCTATCAATACCAACGAGCAATTGCAGTTGGTTGGTTTCGCCGGGAAATATCTTGGCAAAACCGCTAAGTATTTTTTGACCCTAGTTGTTTTGATCAGCGCCTTTGGAGCTTTGTTGGTCTATATTATCGGCGAGGGGAGCGCGCTTTCGGCGTTATTTGGCGGCAGTCCGGTTCTCTGGAGCATATTTTTCTGGTCAGTAGGAAGTTTCATTATTTGGAGCGGTCTGAAACGCGTCAAAACGATCGATAAGTTTTTCGGGGTCATAATAATGGCGATCATTTCAGGTCTTTGTTTGTCTTTACTGCCTAAATTTGACGCGGCGCAGCTTTTTTATTTCAACGGTAGTAAGTTCTTGTTGCCGCTAGGCGTGGTTCTGTTCGCGCTCAATGGCACTTCGGCAATCGCTGAGGCGCACGCGCTCCTTCCAAATCGCGCGCGGGATTTCAGGAAAGCCCTAATCATCGGGACTTTAATTCCGATTTCATTATATATTTTGTTCGCTTTGGCAGTGGTCGGGTTCACCGGACAGAATACCACCGAGATCGCCACCGTCGGATTGGGGAGAGCGTTAGGCCCGTTTGTGTCGTTTGCCGCCAATTTGTTTGCCGCGCTGGCGATGTGCACCGGCTTCATTGGTCTTGGTACGGCACTGCGCGAGACATTAGTTTGGGACCACAAATTAAATGACTGGTTGGCAATCTTTCTAGTCGTGTCTGTCCCCTTAGCTTTGTTTTTGTTAGGGTTTAGAAATTTTATTATTATTCTCGATGTGCTCGGCATAGTCACTATCGCGAGCGAAACATTATTGATGGCGGCGATATATTATAAAGTGAAACGTGGATAGGTGGCACAGTTGCCACTTCGTTCATTTGGTCGTCTCGCTCCTCCCCCTTTCCAAGGGGGAGTTAGAGGGGGTTTGCCATCCTTTGAGCAAGCGTGGACGAACGGTTTGAGTCGCAGAGGACGGCAAACCCCACCTAGCCTCCCCTTGGAAAGGGGAGGGAGCTAAACTGTTTGCCGGACGACATAATAAAAAATCTCCCAATCAAGTCGGGAGATTTTTTTGTTCAGAGGATTTGCTCTCAGTTTTTTTAATCGATTTTGGATTTGGGGAATAAAGCGGATTTTTTATTTTCCAACGGTCTACATATTGACCAATCCCATTCTTCATTAGTTTGTTGCGGACAGTAGTGTGGTGCTGTGACCATTTGACTAGACTCTCAAAGTTCAATTTATATCGTCCGGCGACCACTACATAGGTAACCTCTTGCGCCTGAATAGCGCGGCGGATGGTTTGGGAATTGACCCCAAAGAGTCTGGCCGCCTCCGAGATCGAGACTCTGACCATTTCCTTGGGGTCTTTAGGTTGGATTTCTGTCATATTTGTATACAATAGTGTATACATCCTAGCATAATTTTGATTATTTGTCAACCCTCCTTCGCTAAGGCTTCGGAGGGCAAGGGGGCGTTAATGCTGAAAGTTTGTATAGAGTAGTGTATACAAACGATGTATCAATTATCAGGTATCAGGTATCAGGTATCAATTTTGGTAATTGTGAAATTGATAATTACTTGATACTTGGTACTTGATAATTGATACATCCGTTCTGTTTGACTTTCCCTCTCAAACCTGGTAGTATATCCAGCAATGTTAGCCATTTATAATGAGAAATCCCAAAACCCAAATCCCAATTTCCAAGCCCGTAACACGTAATGTGAGGGTGAATTTGGTCATTGGGATTTGGGATTTTGATAAAGTGGCACTAGTGTAACACTTTTATTTTTTTTACGTCTACTATCATGTCCGGTAAACTATCTGAAAAATTACTCCTCTTTCGACTTCGAACCAAACGCGACACAGAGAGTTACGCTCAGCTTTATGATACCTATGTCGATCAGATTTACCGGTTCGTATATTTCAAAGTTTCCACCCGCGAGGAAGCGGAAGACATCACGTCGGAAGTTTTTCTGAAGGGCTGGAATTACGTCAGTGAAAAGAAGGAGATAAAAAGTTTCAGCGGACTTTTATACCGGATTGCCAGAAATTGCATTATTGATCTGTACCGACATAAGGCCGCGAAGCCGGAAAGTTTCCTGGAGGAACAAATCGAAAAAGGATTTGAGCCGGGGGACCATGGCAAATGGTTTGGAAAAATAAACAGCAAACTCGATTCTGAAAAAATTCTGCTGGCGCTGAAAAAGCTGAAACACGAATATCAGGAAGTAGTGACGCTCCGATATGTGGACGAATTAGAGATCGAGGAGATCGGAGAAATCATCGGAAAAGGAAATATCGCGGTTCGGGTAACATTGCATCGCGCCTTAAAAAAACTGAAACAAATTTTAGAGAGTCAAAAGTAGAATTAATAGTCCATAAAGTCAAAAGTCCGTAAAGTCCGTAAAGTCGTGACTTGATGGACCTTATAGACTTGATGGACTTTATAGACTTTTACATGTCCAAAGATTTAATTAGACAATTGAAAGCTCTGAAGCGCGAGGCAGTGATGCCAAACGCCGGCTGGGTTGAGAAGAACCGAGCGCTTTTGATGTCTCAAATTAAAAATACCGTTCCAAATAAAGTGTCTATTCCGTTTAGCGAAAGAATGACGGTGGCATTTTCGATCTTTATGCCGGAGTCGATTTTGGCGGGAGCGGTTCGATTCGCGGCAATTTTTCTAATTATTTCTCTGGTTGCCCCCTCATTATATTATGGGACGGTGATGGCTTCCGAAGGCGCCTTGCCGGGTGACGGGCTGTATTCCGCCAAACGCTACGCGGAAAGAATTCAGGTCACTTTGATCGGACTCCTTGGTGACAACACATCTCAAACGAAATTTCATGTTGAACTTGCGAAGCGCCGCGCTGATGAAACTCGAAGGATCGTGAATGATCCAAGCAAGGTTTCCAATGTCGCGAGCACGATGGCGGATCTCCGCAGTGAAATCGCGACGATTGGAGATAAATTAAACCAAAATGACGGCGCGCTCGGAGCTGATGTCGCCGAAGATATCAAGCACAATACCGACAAAATAAAAAATGTTTTGCAGGATGCCAAGAATGATTTACTTTCCACTTCGAACGGAAGTTCCGATTCGCTGGCTCAGGATGTGAAGGTGACTAGGGATTTGGTCCAGGATGTCTCCACCATGGCGGTGGAAGTGATGGTGACCAAGCATCTCGAGGGTGACACGTCGGTTTCGAAAGATGATGTGAAGGCGGCGATCAATTCAATGGTAAAAAATAACATTGATGACTTAACCCAATCAAAACAAAACATCGCCGGCATGCAGATTGCCCTTCAGACCGCCAAATCAGAATCTTCAAGCACTCCTAAGGATTTCAACGACAAGGTAATCACTGCCTTCGACAAGACTTTGCAAGCTGTTCAGGTTTCCGATACGATCAGCGCCGAGGCCGACCGCAAAGTAGCGGAGGTCACGCAGTTGCTTGGCAACAATCAATTGTCCACCGCGGTTGATCGCATGAAAGACCTCACGCAGGTGACACGGGACGTCGAAAATATTTCTGATAACGCTATCACTCAGAGTCAGTCTCTCTTACCGACAAATTTCAGCACCAGCACTACTCTGAATGTCGTTTCAAGTTCGATCAATATGATCAGCAGCACACCGATAATAGTTTCCAGCACTAAAATTACAAATTAATTCAAGTTTATTCCTTCCATTTTTGTTACTAGGTTGGTAACAGAAACGGAGGGAATAAAACGTAAAATCGGGCGAGTACAAAAGGTCGAGGCTGAATAGTCAGCTTACTACGCCTACTGTGAAAAAATTTAAATTTAAAATTATTTATGAACGTATTAAAATTAGGCAAGAAAGCCTTAACCGTTAGTACCGTTTTCAGCACCATCTTGTGGTCTGTAGGCGTTACAGCTTTGGTACCAGCGATGGTCCGGGCTGAAACCTGCCCGACTTTCCAGTCGGGAGCTCTCCTCAAGGTAAGTGGCCATCCAGCCATCTATGCTGTCGACAGCAACGGCAAGGTTCTCTACTTTCCAAGTGGAGACGAATTCAAGAGTTGGAATTTAACCAACTCATACGGCGGATACACCACCGTATCACAGTCTTGCTATGACGCGCTACCAGTGCCAAGCGTTTCTCCATATGGAGTAGGCTTCCGCGCCGGCGCAGCTGTCGTCAAGCGCCCGTCGTCTGATCAACTCTATGTAGTTGAACCAGCCAACATGCTTGCGAAAATCACCCCAGAGGCCGCTAACGCGCTCTATGGTGTTGGACACAAGACCATGACCGTCGCCGATGTCTTCTGGCCAAACTACAGCGCCACTCGCGGTGCTGATGTTACAGAAGCCAAGGCTCATCCAGGTATGCTCGTCAGCAATGGCGGCAAGACTTGGTTAGTAAGTTCAGACAGCAAGTTACGTGAAGTTTCTGCTGCCGGAATGACTGCCAACCGTTTCAAACCAACCATGGTACACGCTGTAGCTGATTCAGCCGTTGCTGGATTATCCACTGGCGATGCTTTGGCTGCTTTGGACACCAAGTTGTCTGATCGAACTCAGACTGGCGGCGTTGTAGCTCCTGTTACTCCTCCAACTTCTGGCGGAGCTCTCTCAGTTGCTCTCGCAAGCGACAACCCAGCTGCCAATATCTTGGCTTCACTCACCGCCTTCAACAAAGTGCTCAAATTCACTTTGACTGCTGGCTCAGCTGATGTATCGGTTACCGGCCTTACCCTCCGCAAGAGTGGTTTTGCCGCCAACACCGTCGTCAGTGGAGTGGACGTAGTTGACGCTCAGGGAGTTCGCCATGGCAACGTGGCTTCGTCTCTCACCGCCGACAACGATGTAGTTCTATTGTTCGCTGGCGCGCCAGTAACAGTAAAAGCTAACAGCTCTGAAACCTTGACAATTCGCGTTAACCTTGGCACAGCAGCTATCGCCGGTACTCTTCAATTTATGTTGATGAGCGCTGCGTCTATCACTGCCAATGGCGCTGTAAGCGGAAGCTTCCCAGTAATGGGCAATGTCTTCACCTTACAGAGTGGCGCCAACTCAGTCGGCACCGTCACAGTCGACGTCGCCGCTTTGAACACCACTGGCGTTACCTTAAATGTTGATGCTTCCAATGTTCAGGAATTGAGCAAATTCGCGATTGCTGATTCTACCAGCATTGAGGATGTCTTGCTCAGCAAGCTCACCCTTTACAACAATGGTACTGCTGCTGATAGCGATCTGAAGGATCTACAGTTAGTCGCTCAGGACGGCACCGTTCTCGCCACTGCTCAGCAGGTAGCGAAGACTGTCGTCTTTGATCTTTCAGCTGCACCATTTACGATTGGTAAAGGTCTAACCAAGAACTTCACCGTTCGCGGCAAGATTATCAATGGTGCCGCTCGCACTATTCAGTTCACCGTTTATAACGATTATGATGTTGTCGTAGTTGGTAAGACCAGTGGCGCCAGCATTTTGCCTGGTGTCGGAACTGTGGATACCACCTTCCCGATTGGCAACACCACCACGGTGTACAACACCGTCACGATCGGCAGTGGCTCATTATCCTTCAACAAGGATTCCACTTCGCCGTCAAGCGCTGTAACTCCAGGCGCCAACAGCGTTGTGCTCGCGAAATTCTTCGCCAAGCCAACCGGAGAGAATATGGAATTACGCCAGGTAACCTTACTTATCACTTCAAGTACCGCTGGTGGTAGCTTGACTGGTTCGTTGGTTGTCAAGGTAGATGGTTCCTCAGTCTGGAGCGGTGCCACCGCCGGAACCTACGGCACAGCTCAGACGCTCACTCTCTCAACCTACCCAACTTTGACCGCCGGTGTAAACAGTTACATCACGGTTGAAGGCAGCATCCTCAGCACCGCTGGGAACGCCGCGACCCTTTCCGCGACTTTGGACCTAGTCCAAGTCAAGAGAATGGTTACCGGTGATATCGTTGATCCAGGTGTCAACTCACAGGCTGGCAACACTTTGACTGTCGCCGCTGGCGCTCTTCGCGTGACCACTTTGGCCACTCCAGTCGCTCAATCAATCGTTGCAGGTTCCACGGGTGTTACCCTGGCGATCTTCTCGCTTGATGCCGGTGTAGTTTCGTCTGGTGAAGATGTGAAGGTTTCACGTTTGGTGGTAACCAGCACGCTCGCCTCATCGGTAGGTATGAATGACATTGGTAACTTGGTATTGTATAATTCAGCCGGTTTGGCTCTCGCTACGTCTGCCAGCACCGCTTTGAATGCTACCAACACCACCTTTACCTTCGTCACTCCGCTTATCGTACCGAAGACTGGCTCACTCACACTCACCCTCAAAGGTGATGTACTTGTCAGATCCGGCGCCGGCTCACTGACCTTCAGTGCAGTTGGTGGCGGAGCAACCGCTGTCGGTGTTGATACCGGCAATACGATTACTCCTTCCACCGGAGGAAGCAGCACCGGTCAAGCTATGACCCTGGCCGCTTCTGGTAGTTTGCTTGTCTCAGCCGTTACCGGTGGCAGTGCCGCTCCAGCCAGTGACCAAAATGTCACGATTGGATCGACCGCTGTAGCCGTATTCGCGTTCAAATTGGCTGCTCTCAACGAGCCGATCAAGCTCACTTCCCTCAAGCTTACCGCTTCTGGAACTTTGAGCACGGTCAACGATTTGATCAACCTCAAATTGTATCGCGACTCTGACAGCGTACCGTTCGCATCCGCCGCGCAGATGGCTTCGAGCTCCGATACGACCAACACCTCGACCGTCTTCACCTGGACTGCTACGGACAATCTATTGCCGTCCGCCATCATGCCTGGCACCGCAGTCACCATCTATGTCAAAGCTGACATTGGCGCTGCTGGCGCCGCCGTGCTCGGTGATAACTTCCGCTTCAAGATGGTCTCAAGCTCCGACATCGGCGCGAAGGGTGTCTCAAGCGGTACGACTTTGGCTCTATCCTCAATTTCAGGATTGCCAGTAGCCGTCACCGGATTCTCCCATATCACTCCGTTCAGCGTCGCGCTCGCTGCTGATGCCCCAACCGGCAACCTAACTCAGGCTGTCGTCGCTGGCACACAGCTCGCTCGCGTCAAGATTACCAACAATGGCACCGCCAAAGTAACCATGACTG
>CAYHHR010000013.1:0-22595 GCA_964356495.1 uncultured Gammaproteobacteria bacterium
ATGACATCACGCTAAGCGTGATAATTGGGACGCTCAGCGTCCCAATTAGAAAAATTTAATTATGTCAAAATTAATTTCTCAAATCGAATCGATCCTTTTCGTGGCTTCGAAGCCTGTATCAATAAAAAAGATCGCCAAAATTTTGAATGTTGATGTGTCGGAAGTTGATGCGAGTTTGGAACAGTTAAAGCAAAAATATGATTCCGTAGTTTCGGGCGTGGTTTTATTTCGGAATAACGACGAATATCAATTGGTAGCGCACCCGGACAACCGTTCGATCGCGGAGCATTTTGTAAAAGCGGAAATCAGTGGCGAGCTGACCCGACCTCAGCTTGAGACTCTGACAGTGGTTTCTTATTGCGGTCCGATCACCAAGCCGGAGCTCGACCAGATTCGTGGTGTAAATTGCAGTTTAATTTTACGTAATTTACTGATTCGCGGACTGATTAAGGAGCAAGACGCCGCCACTACGCTTTTGCCGTCGTATGAAGTAACAATGGAATATCTCCAGCATCTTGGGATTTCGGATTTGAAGGAATTGCCGGATTATGAAACTTTGCACAATCACGAATTTATCACTAAAACATTAGATGGTCAGGCATGATTGTCATCTTGAGCGAAGCGAAAGATCTCTGGCTCACCAACGGTTCGCAAATTGTGACAGAGATTCTTCGCTTTGCTCAGAATGACAGTGTAGTATTTTGGATCGGTATTAATCCTAGTTTATGTCTCAGAAAGTAATTGATTTTTTTTCTTCAATTGGAATGATGGTGTTCGGCGTCGGACTGTTATTTTTTTGTTCGATTACATTGACGGCAAAACCGGTACAAAATTTTGTATCTCGACTGCCGTCTCCGACAATTCGTCCCTTCGCAGAGGGGGAGCACCAAGCATTGGCCTTGCCGGTCAGTCGTCCGCTTTTGCCGATGCTACGCGAAAAAAATCTGATTTATTCCGCCACCATGACCGCGAAGACCGCGATGATTGTGGACGATCAGACTAACACGGTTTTGTTCAAAAGAAATACTGATGAGGTCCGATCGCTGGCCAGTATGAGTAAATTGATGAGCGCTCTGGTGCTAAATGAACTCATCACCGACTGGGCAACCACGACTGTAATTCTTGACGAGGATGTTGATCCTTTTAGTCATCATATTTTCGTCGGTGAACGGTATGTTTTGGGGGATCTTTGGAAGGTCGCTCTGATCGGATCATCAAACAGCGCGATTCAAGCATTGGTTCGCACCACGGGTCTGACCGAAAAAGAATTCGCCGTGAAGATGAATGAAAAAGCAATGATGCTAGGTTTAAATTCGCTTCGGTTTGTCGAGCCGACCGGCCTCGATAGCCGCAACATGGGAAAGGCGGTTGATATTCTTCGTTTGTTCAAAACGGCGCTTCAGGTGGATCGGATTACAGCCGCGCTTCGGCTTCCCGAATATTATGCCAGTCCTATCAACGGTAAAAAACATCAAGTTTGGAGTACTGACTGGCTTCTGACCAATTGGATACCGAACAATTTTAATAAGGACATTTTGGTCGGCAAAACCGGCTTTATAGATGAATCCGGGTATAACTTTGTCGTCAGAGTGCCGGGAGAAAAATCTCATACCATTCGGGTCATCATCCTTGGCGCTTCAAGTAACGAAGCGCGTTTTACGGAGGCTAGAGACTTGGCTGAATGGACGTTCGCCAATTTTGTTTGGCCGGAAGACGCGGACTATCGCAGACTCGCGGCAGGAAGATAAATATGATATAAAGTGAAAAATATCCAAAACGCGGAGAATCAAATTGCCCTATTTAAAGGCAAAGCAATCAGAAAAACGCTTCATCTAAAAGAGTGGTGGTTTTCCATCGCCCAAAGCCGAGCCTTTAAAACGCTGGCTCGCAAAAATAATTATGGGGTTTCAATCGTTATCCCTCTCTTTCCAAGAGAGGGCGAGGGAGAGATGCCGAGGTTTATGACCAAAATTTACAACCGAAAAAAATTGCAAGAATTTAGGTCTGAGCTTAGAAACAGGATGACGAAAAGCGAGGTCGTGTTTTGGAAGTTTGTTCAGAATGATCAGTTCGGCTACAGATTTCGTCGACAATACGGAATTGGAAATTATATTATTGATTTTTATTGTCCAAAATTAAAACTGGCCATAGAAATTGATGGGATAACTCATGCGGATGAAAAAGTTTTGGAAAAGGATTTGATGAAAGAGGGATTTTTAAAGTCAATTGGAATAAGTTTGAGAAGGTACAGCAGCGATCAAATATTGAATGATTTAAATAATGTATTGATGGATTTGGGGGTGATGTGCGGAAAATACGAGGCCTCGGCAACTCCCCCTACCCCCTCTTAGTAAGAGGGGGACAATGAAAATTTGGCATTTGAAATTCTGGTTAGTTATCCCCACCTTGCTCTTGTGTGTGTGTGTGTGGTAAAATTGCTTCATAAGATATTAAAATTTATCTATATGTCGTCTTTTATAAATCGAAACCGCCTGTTCTCTGTCGCCATTATTATCTTTTCGTTCTTGTTCATCACTACCATTGTATCTGCCGCCACCATAATTAGCACTAATATTACGACCGGAGGAGTATTGACCGTTTCGGGAACAGCAACGAGTAGTTTCGCCGGAGCAATCGGCATCGGTACCACCACCCCGAACAACCTCCTCCAAGTCGCCGGATTGGTCAATTTTGACAATGCTTTATTTTCAACTTCTCTCGGTTATCAAGCGGGGAACGTTAATGCTGGAAATTATAATACATTTAATGGGTATCAAGCCGGACTTAGCAACACCACCGGCACCTACAACACCGCCAATGGCACGGAAGCTCTCTACAGCAACACCACAGGTTATAATAACACCGCCAATGGTCGGCAAGCTCTCTATAACAACACCACAGGCGTCCATAACACTGCTAATGGTGAACAAGCTCTCTATAACAACACCACAGGTTATCTCAACACCGCCAATGGTAGACAAGCTCTTTACAGCAACACCACAGGTTATTATAATACCGCCAATGGTGTGTATTCTCTCAAAAACAACACCACAGGCCTCCGCAATACTGCCAATGGTATGCAAGCTCTCTACTTCAACACCGAAGGTAGTTATAACACCACCAATGGTTTGTCTTCTCTTCTCAATAACACCACAGGCTCCTACAATACTGCCAATGGGAATACTGCTCTCTACGGGAACACCACAGGTAATTCCAATATTGGAATAGGATACGAAGCAGGCCGTTATCAAGCCAATGGCACGTCAGCTCTGCAAACAGCCAGCAGTTCCATATATATCGGCAGTTTTTCCAAAGGTTTCAGCAATTCCGATATTAACAGTATTGTCATTGGAGACAGTGCGGTTGGCATTGGCGCGAATACTGTTGTTTTGGGGAATGATTCAATATTAACAACAGCATTGCAAGGCAAAGTCGGCATCGGCACCACCACTCCCACCACCCAACTTCAAGTAACCGCCAGCGCCGCCAATACCACCTCCACGCTCACTGTTGGAAAAGCCGGGCAAAATAAAGGCTCTTGCTTAGAATTATATGACGCCGGCGGTACCGCTGTATACGCGTATGTCGCGCCTGGCGCAACGACGTTTACTTTGTCAGCCACATCTTGTAAATAATGTTGTATGGGAAAATTCATATTAGCAACAATTCTTTTGTGTTCTTTTCCGGTAGCGGTATTTGCGGCCAATGATGTCACCCTAACCACCGATACCATTATTTCGGTTGGCGGATACACTCTGAATATTTCGGGTTCAAGCGCCGTCATAGATTCAATAGTTGTTGACGCGTCAAATTTTTCGGTGACTTTAAGTTCGGGTTCTTCCATTACCGTATCTTCGCCGACACGCAATCAACTTTCTTCAGATGTATCAAGTGATGTTTCTGCCAGTACCTGCGACAATTCAGCCTCATCCATCACTCTTTCATATTCCGGAGCTGGCACGGTTACCAATATTATTACACCATCTGCCACTATTTGCGTCACCGCCGCCACCACTGTCACCGCTTCAGGCGGCGGAGCTTTCCCTCCCGGATATATTTATTCGCCTCCCGTCGTTTTACTCGCGCCGACTTCATCGCAAATTATTGCCACAACCACCTTAACTCCTCCCGCTCCGGTCGTCTTGGTTAATCCGGGATTTGTCTTCAAAAACTTATTGTTCGTAGGTTCAAGCAGAGATGGCGTTCGCCAGTTGCAAGCAATGTTGAAAAAACTCGGGTACTTCACTTATCCAAAAATTACCGGATACTTTGGTCCCATCACAAAACAAGCGGTAATCAAACTTCAAAAAGCCTACAATCTCAAGCCGTACCCGGGGTGGGTCGGTCCGGCTACAAGAGCTTTACTGAATAGACTCTAATCAAAAAGCTCTTTTTGTGGTATAGTACTTGTGTGAAAATAAAATCCATTCAACAAGTAAAAAATTTGGCTAACAAAAAGGTTTTAGTACGAGTTGATTTTAATATCCCTTTGAAAAAAGGGCGAGTTGTTAGCGACTACAAACTGGTTCGGAGTTTGCCGACGATTGAATTTCTGCTAAACGCGGGCGCGGCTGTAATATTAGTAAGCCATCTTGGCCGTCCGAAAGGCAAAGAAAAAAAGTTGAGCTTGAAGCCGGTGGCGGAACGGCTCTCAAAATTAATGCAGAAGAAAATCGCTTTTTATAATATTTCAACCCGGGCGGATTGGATAAAATTAAGGACCCATTTGTCGGTTTCGAAAGTTGGGACCCTCATCATGCTGGAGAATATTCGTTTTTTGAAAGGCGAAGAAAAAGAAGATCCTGCTTTATCAAAAAAACTCGCTGGTCTTTGCGATCTGTTTGTTCTCGATGGATTCGGAGTCGCGCATCGGCGGGCCGCCTCGGTGACGGGAGTTGCCAGATATGTTCCGTCCTACGCGGGTTTACTCTTGTTTGAAGAGGTTAATATTTTGGGAAAGGTGATGAAAAGTCCGAAACGGCCGCTGGTGGTTTTGCTGGGCGGCGCCAAGGCAGAAACTAAAATTCCGGTTTTAAAAAAATTATTATCGGTAGCGGATCAGATTTTAATTAGCGGCGGGATTTTCAATACTTATCTCGCGGCCAAAGGAAAAAAGATCGGCAGTTCGATTGAGGCGCCGGATTTTGAAAATGAAGTGCTGAAGTATTGTCAGAATAAAAAAGTAATTTTGCCGCTTGATGTGGTGGTCGGCGCTGAAGACGGGAAGTCAGCGCGGCCGGTTGCCGTTGAAAAGTTAAATATCAGCGGGAAGGAAGCTGTTTACGACGTCGGTCCGGAGACCGTAAGGATGTTTGCGGGTTATATAAAAAAAGCGCGGACCTTGATTTGGAACGGCGCGATGGGAAAATTTGAACAGCCTCCGTATCAGTATGGCACATTTTCTTTAGTTCGCCTTTTCGCGGCGCGCGCTCGCGGACGGGCATTCGGGGTTTGCGGCGGCGGCGAGACAGTGGAAATTTTGGAGCGCCTGCATCTTATGCCTGAGATTGATCTTGTTTCGACCGGTGGCGGTGCAATGTTGGAGTATTTGTCGGGGGTGAAGTTGCCCGGGTTGGAAGCGCTCGGGTGAAGTTATCAGTTATCAAGTATCAAGTATCAGGTAACAAGTTTGGTAATTGATAAATTGATAATTATTTGATAATTGATATTTGTTAATTGGTAATTATTTTTAATTAATATTGTATGGCAACAAATCCAAAAAACGACGACTTTGGTAAGAAGATTCTAATGGCATTATTTGGCGTGTTGCTTGTGTATCTGACTTTCTATCTTGGAACATTGATGCGGAATAACGTAAAAAAATATAATTCAATCGGTCTGTCCGATAAGATGGAACGTACTGTGACTGTGAATGGAACAGCAAAAGTTACCGCAAAAAATGATATCGCCGTTACTACGGTTGGTTATACGAATATTGATCTCGACCTTGATAAGGCGCGTACAGACAACAATAAGGTGATGGACGCCGTGATGGCGGATATCAAAAAACTTGGTTTCGATGAAAAGGATTTGCAAAGCAACTACACGATCAATCCGGAAAATGATTATACCCAGAAGGGGTCAATTTTCAAGGGTTATCGAGTTACCAATAATGTCACCGTTAAGATTAGAGATTTAAGTAAAATTACCGCCGTGCTTGCGCTGGCTGGAAAATACGGGGCCAATCAAGTTACAGGGCTTCAATTTACTATTGATGATCCGGAAAATTTGAAAAATCTTGCCAGGGCCAAAGCGTTGCTTGATGCCAAACGAAAGGCTGAGCAGCTGGCAAATTTGCTTGGCGTGCGTCTTCTCGAGGTCGTGTCCTATGGTGACTATGAAAATCCTCAGGCATATGGCGCGAAAGAAGGATTTGGAATGGGCGGCGGTATTGCGGCGGCGGCAGATTTTGGACCAAGCGCAGTCTCGTCCGGCAGTCAGGATATTTATATGAACGTCAGTTTGACATACTCAATTTCTCAGAGAGCTTGGTAAACATTTTTTTTGCTTAAAAAAGGGGTTAAAAACCCCTTTTTTATTATTATTTGGTGTGTTATACTAAGTTGGACAAAAGTTTAATATGTGCTTATATGAAGATTAAACAAATTACAGCGCGCGAAATTTTGGATTCACGCGGCAACCCGACGGTAGAAGCGACCGTAATTTTGGAAAGCGGCGCGAGGGGGACAGCCAAAGTTCCTTCCGGCGCTTCGACCGGCAGCCATGAAGCTCTCGAACTTAGGGATGGGGGGGAGCGTTATGGTGGCAAAGGTGTTCTGAAAGCGGTAAAAAATGTCATGAAAATAATCGGCCCGGCCTTGATCGGAGACGAGCTTGACCTGAGAAAACTGGACGAAAAAATGATCAGGCTCGACGGTCGCAAAGACAAGTCGCGCCTCGGCGCGAACGCGATCTTGGCGGTGTCGCTCGCGGCAGCGCGGGCGGGAGCGGCGGCAAAAAATATTCCGCTCTACAAATATCTTCGCGAGGCCTATGGGTTGAAAGAAAAGGAATTTCGTCTGCCGGTCGCGATGATGAATATTTTGAATGGCGGTCGTCATGCTGATAATGGGCTTTCGATTCAGGAATTTATGATTATCCCGCGCCACACCTTATTTCGCGAACGGGTGCGGATAGGTTCGCAAATTTTCCACGCTCTTGCTGAGCTCCTCAGCCAAAAAGGGTATCCGACGTCAGTCGGGGACGAAGGCGGGTTTGCTCCGGAACTTTTGAACAATGAACGCGCTTTGCAAATTATTATCGCGGCGATAAAGTCAGCCGGCTGGGAACCAGGCAAACACGTTTTTCTCGGGCTGGATGTCGCGGCCTCCGAATTCTACAAAAATGGCAATTATTTTTTTGCCAGCAAAAAACAAGGCTGGCGCGCCGACAAGATGATTTCAATTTACAAAGATTGGATAAAAAAGTATCCGTTGATTTCTATCGAAGATGGCCTCAGCGAGGATGATTGGAAAAATTGGAAAATTTTGACTAAGGAGGTTGGAAAAAAGGTTACCTTGATCGGCGATGATTTGTTTGTCACTAATGTTGAGAGGATTCAACGCGGTATTAAGGAAAATATCGGAAATGCCGTTCTCATCAAACTAAATCAGATCGGAACATTGACCGAAACTATCGCCGCCATCAAACTGGCGCAACAAAATAATTACCAAGTTATCATTTCTCATCGGAGCGGCGAAACCGCGGACACCTTTATTGCCGACCTCGCGGTGGCTGTTAATGCCGAATTTATCAAAACCGGATCGTTGTCGCGTTCCGAGCGAATCGAAAAGTATAATCGTTTAATGGAAATTGAATCGGAACTAGGAAGATAGTATGCCTCATCAAACGACTTTACTCATAATCCTCGACGGCTGGGGGGTGCCGGCGAAAAATTTTTATGGCAGCGCTATTACCAGGCAGACAGCTCCGAATTTTTTTAATTGGCTGAAGGAGTATCCTCACACGGAGCTTGAGGCGAGCGGCACGTCCGTAGGACTCGAAAAGGGCCAGGAAGGAAACAGTGAAGCTGGTCATCTCAACATCGGCGCCGGTCGGGTTGTGAAACAGGATATGCTTTATATCCAGGATGCGATTAAGGATGGGTCGTTTATAAAAAATAACGCTTTCCATCAGGCTTTGCATCACTCAAAGAAATATCAGACCAGCGTCCATGTGATTGGCCTGTTATCAAATCACAACAGCGCGCATTCTTGCCCTGAGCATTTGTACGCGCTTCTCGATTTTTTTCAACTTGAAGGAGTCAAGAAAATTTATCTCCATCTTTTTACCGACGGCCGCGATTCCGGCCAGCATGACGCGCATAAATATCTCACTAATCTGGAGAAACATTTAAATGGCAATGTAAAAATTGCCACTATTATGGGACGTTATTATGCTATGGATCGAAACAAAATGTGGGACCGGACCGAGGCGGCTTATAACGCGATTGTCATGGGTCAAGGCAAGAAAGCCAAGGATATGGAGGAAGCTCTAACAATTGCTTACAATTCCGGCGAGACTGATGAATTTATTTCGCCTACCGTGATTTATGATGATGGAAAGCCGGTTGCCACGATAAAGGATAATGACGTGATATTTTTTTTCAATTTGCGCAGCGATCGGGCGAGGCAGCTGACCAAGGCATTTGTCCAGCCTGATTTTGGCAAGGATAATCCGGACGCGTTTCATCGGAAATTCAAGCCCAAAAATATTCGTTTCGTCGCCATGACGGACTTTGGTCCGGATTTGCCCGGGATCTTTACGGCATTTCCGAGCCGGGATGTGAAAAATAGTCTAGTTCAGGTACTATGTCCGAGATCTCAATTGTATATCGCCGAATCGGAAAAATTTGCTCATGTTACATATTTCTTTAACGGCGGCTACGCCCAGCATTTTTGCAATGAGAAATGGGTAAAAATTGAATCTGATCACGTTAAAGATTTTGATGGGCGGCCGGCGATGAAAGCAGGGGAAATTATTGAGCATTTGACGAAGGCTATCGAATCCGGAGCTTATGATTTTATTACCGCAAATTTTGCCAACGCCGATATGATCGGCCATACTGGAAATTTGCCAATGGCGGAAAAGTCGGTCAAGATTTTAAACAACGCGCTTCTCCGAATTGTAAACTTCGCGCTTGAGCATTCGACTACCGTCATCATCACGGCCGATCATGGCAACGCCGAGGAAATGATTAACGCGAAAACAGGTGAAATAGATACCGAACATTCGGTAAATTTGGTTCCATTTTTGATAATTGCATCGCGGGAAGAAATAAGGAAACGCCGAATTAAAAAAATTCTTAATAAAGGAAAGCTGGCCGACATCGCTCCGACTATTCTGAAGCTGATGGATATTCCCCAGCCAGCCGAGATGACTGGTAAACCACTTTATTAAATCCCAAATCCCAATAACGAATGCCCAATTATGTCCAAAGCTTATCGTCCGGTAGTACTAGTGATTTTCGACGGTTGGGGTGTTGCTCCGAAAAGCGAGGGGAACGCCATCACCAGGGCGCGGACGCCTAATTTTTCATCGTACTTGAAAAATTATCCGGCCATGACTCTTTACGCTTCGGGAAACGAAGTCGGTCTTTTGTTTGGGGAAATTGGCAACTCTGAAGTTGGGCATCTGAACATCGGCGCCGGCCGAATTTATTATCAGTCCTGCCCGCGCATCAATCAGGCGATTACCGACGGAAGTTTTTTTGAGCATCAAAGTTTTCTGAAAGCGATTGAACACGCCAAAAAAAATGGCTCAAATCTTCATCTTATCGGTTTACTAAGTTCCGGAAATGTTCATGCCAGCAACGATCATTTATACGCTCTTCTTGAACTCTGCAAACGCGCTGGCCTGAAGAAACAGGTAAAGGTTCATATTATTCTTGACGGCCGCGATTGCGCCTATAATCTTGGCGCGTTTTTTATCAAGGAAGTACTTGCTAAAATGGTCAGCCTGCAGGTCGGGGAATTAGCTACGATTTCCGGACGTTTTTACGCGATGGATCGCGACAATCGCTGGCAACGCGTGGAAAAAGCTTATCGCGCGATGGCTGAAGGAAATTCTGAGAAGATGACGATTGATGCTGAAAAGGCGATCCTCGAATCATACGAAGCGAAAGTTTACGACGAAGAGTTTATCCCAACCGTGATTACCGACCAGAAAGGCAAACCGATTGGAGATGTCCATGACGGCGACGCGATAATATTTGCGAACTTCAGGCCGGACCGCGCCAGAGAGCTTACCAAAGCATTTGTTCTGCCTTCATTCGCCGGATTTGAACGAAAGCGAATCGAAAATTTATTTTTTGTCACGATGACGGAATATGAAAAAAATATTCCCGTGGTCGTGGCGTTCGAGCCAATCGTAGTCCATAATTGCCTGGCAGAAGTGATAAGCAAAAATAACCTTAAACAATTTCACGCCGCGGAAACAGAAAAGTACGGCCATGTGACTTTTTTCCTAAACGGCACGGTCGAAGAACCGTTCCCCGGAGAAGAAAGAGGTTTAGTGCCGTCGCCGAAAGTCAGCAATTATTCCGAGGTTCCGGCGATGTCATCAAGCGGGGTGGCGAAGGAAGCGGTCAAAGCCATTGATAGCGAGAAATATGATTTTATCGTGATAAATTTTGCGAGTCCCGATATGGTCGCGCATACTGGAAACTTATCCGCAAGCATCGCGGCCTGTGAAGCGGCGGATGCCGGTCTCGGCGAGATCGTAAACCACGCTTTATCCCACGGCGGCGTAGTATTGATGACGGCTGATCACGGCAATGCCGAAGAACTAATCAATTTACAAACCAACGAGATGGACAAGGAACACTCGGTAAATCCGGTGCCGTGTCTGATTATCGGCGAGGATTTTAAGGGCGAAGCCGGTCCGGGCGGCGACGCGCCCGAAGGCGATCTTAGTCTCCTCACTCCGGTCGGCGTTTTGGCCGATGTCGCTCCAACGATTTTAAAACTTCTTGGCATTGATCAGCCGCCGGAGATGACCGGCGCGCCGTTGATTTAATTTTTCGCGGGAAGAGCCTCTGAGATGTTTTTTATTACTATTTCTTCCGATTCGCTCAAAGTTTTCCCGGAGATAAAAAAATACGCTAGATGTTTCGTGCCTTCGGGTTGGAAAGGTTTGACTAGATGCAGGACATCATAATTTTTTTCACTGGCGATTATTCCGCCGACCTGCCTGCCGGCAGGCAGGTCTTTTTCATTATTATTTTCAATTTCATAAAGCAACAGGCTGACTTTAGCTTCCGGGCTATTGCTAAGAAGTTCGTCGATTATTCCACGAACGTCGTCGGGCGTGCCGCCGGAGCGGCTGAAATCTTCGCGTGTGAGTGACGATGAGACCAGTCCGATTTTTGGGTCGCTTACTAGATGCGTGAGCGCTTGCCCCCAGAGTTTGAGGGTTGCGATCGAGCGGGTGCGATAAAGATTTTGCATAATTTTTTCCCGATCGGCGCCGCGCGCCATCAGATCACTCGCGATTTGCATGGTAGAAGGGGAGAGGTTGGAATTTTTGAAACTGCCGGTCGCGATAGTTATTCCTGTCAATATCGTGGTGCAGGTGGCGGCGTCAAGAAATTGCTCGCCGGCTTCTTTGATTAATTTATAAATTATTTCCGATGAAGAAGTCGCGGCGAGGTCGATGAGATTAATTTTTCCATAACGTTCATTGTCCGGCTGATGATCGATGGCGATGATGGGAGTTCGGAAAAACAGATCAGTGTTATTCAGGTAGGCTACGCCTAGTGATTCGAGATCTGGCGTGTTGAAAGTGATGATAAGATCGTATTTAAAGGTTGATTGCGCCGTGCGAAGTTCATTTTTACCGATTATTCCATTTTTTGGAGTGAGGTAGATACTAAGCGTGGAATCTTTGATGTCATAGCTCAGAGATTCGATGGCAGTTTTTGAAACATCAACTTTAATAATAAATTTTTGGAGATTGGCAAGAGCGGGTTTTACATCGGCGATTGAAGGCAAAAAATTAAATCGCTTGGGCGCTTTGAAATCATTGCATACAACGTCGGCCTGGCGGTGTTGTTTTTCCAGAATATTTTTCATGGCAAGAGCGGAGGCAAGCGCGTCGCCGGTATCTCTCGAACTAAAGATCAGCAAAACGTGTTTGCTGTCTTCAATCAACTTTAGTGCTTGTTGGGTGTCGTTAAATGCCATAAATATGTCCTGGACAGGATTGCTCATCTTAGCAAAATTTTAGCCTACTGTCAACGGAATGTGCCTGTAAAGCGGTTTAGATTATAAAAAGGGCAGTAATAAGCCAAAAACTTGCATTTTCCATCTCGATTATGTATAGTAGAGCAATTCATGAATAATTTATGTCAGTCGAATTGTCAAAAGCTTACGAACCGAAAAAATACGAAGATGAAATTTATCAGCGTTGGGAAAAGAGCGGATTTTTTAATCCCGATAATCTCTCCGGCAAACCTTACACCATTATCATGCCGCCGCCGAACGCTAACGGCGCCCTTCATCTCGGCCACGCGCTTTTCGTCACCATTGAAGACATTCTGATTCGATTTCAGCGGATGCGTGGGCGCAAAGCCTTGTGGTTGCCTGGCACCGATCATGCCGGATTCGAAACGCAGGTGGTATTTGAAAAAAAATTAGACAAAGATGGCCGCAGCCGTTTCAAAATGACGCGAGAAGAATTTTATCGGGAATGCATGGAATTCGTGCAGGCCAATAAGCACAACAGTGAGAACGGCCTCAGGCGACTTGGCGCGTCGTGCGATTGGAGCAGGAATATTTTCACGCTTGATCCGGAAATCATAAAAGTCGTTTACGGAACTTTTCATAAGATGTACGCCGATGGACTCGTATATCGCGGAAACAGAATCAGCAACTGGTGCTCCAAGCATCAGACCGGCCTCGCTGACCTCGAAACGAAATATGAGGAACGCATCGAGCTGTTTTATTATTTCAAATACGGCCCGTTCGTGATCGGTACCAGCCGGCCCGAGACAAAGTTTGGCGACAAATATGTCGTGATGCATCCGGCCGACAAGCGTTACGCGAAATATCATCCGGGTGAGAAAATTAATTTGGAGTGGATCAATGGACCAATCACGGCGACGATTATCAAGGACGAGGCGGTCGATATGACTTTTGGCACCGGAGTTATGACAATTACTCCCGCCCATGATTCTGTAGACTTCGAGATCGCCGCGCGACAGAAGCTCGACTCGGAACCAGTGATCGACAAGCGCGGCAAACTTCTGCCAATCGCCGGGGAATTCGCGGGAATGAAAATTTTTGAGGCTCGACCTAAAATCGTTGAGAAGCTGAAAGCGAAGGGCCTGCTCGACAAAGTTGAGGAGAATTATAAACACAATGTTCAACTTTGTTATAAGTGCAATACGGTGATCGAGCCGCAGATTATTCCGCAATGGTATATCAACATGACGAAGCCGCTGCCGGATGGACGGCCATGTTTGCGCGACTTAGCTTTGCGCGCTCTCGATAGCGGGGCAGTAGAAATTGTGACTGAAAAGTTTGAAAAGATTTTTCGGCATTGGATGGAAAGTATTCGGGACTGGCCGATTAGCCGTCAGATTTGGTGGGGCATCCCAATTCCGGTGAAGTATTGCGATGATTGTCATGAAACGATTATTGATATTAATGGCAACGTTGAGAGGTGTACAAAATGTTCGGGCAGTAGGTTGACGGCGGATTCTGATACATTTGATACATGGTTTTCATCAGGTCAGTGGCCGTTTGCCACTTTGCTTGCCAATGACTCCAAACACGGCACTTCGGATTTTAAAACTTTTTTTCCGACACAACTGATGGAAACAGGCTGGGATATTTTATTTTTTTGGGTGGCGCGTATGGTGATGCTTTCGTATTATAGCACCGACAAGCCACCGTTTGAGAAAGTTTATTTGCATGGCCTAGTTCGTGATAAAGATCGGCAGAAGATGAGCAAGAGCAAGGGCAATGTTATCGATCCGTTGGGCGTTATTGAAATGTACGGCACTGACGCTTTGCGGTTTGCGCTTATTTTTTCCACGGCCGCCGGCAACGATATTCCGCTCGCGGAGGAAAAAATTCGGGGCATGCAACACTTTGCCAATAAATTATGGAATATTGCTAGGTTTGTGATCAGCAATGTTGAAGTTAGTGATAGTTTGTGGGAAGCAAAAACTGAGGCCGATAAGACCGTCATCGTGGAACTTGAGCAAACGGTTAAATCGATGACTGAAAATTTGGAAGCTTTTCGCCTGAACGAAGCCGCTCAGGATATTTATGATTTTACCTGGCACAAATTTGCCGATGTTTATTTGGAAGCTAGCAAAAGTCAGCTGGCTGATGAAAAAGTGGTCGGTAACACCAAGCGGATATTATTGCATTTGCTCGTTGAGGTTCTGAAGCTCCTGCATCCCTTTATGCCTTTTATTACCGAGGAGATTTGGCAGCAGTTGGGTCGCGGTAAATTAATAGAGAATAATAATTTACTTATGGTTACAGCGTGGCCATTGAAATAATATATGACAAAAATTAATACCGACAGTAAAAAAATCGATGAACTTTTGACGAGAGGGGTGGAGGAAGTGATAGTCAAAGAAAGCGTTGAAAAGAAATTGAGGTCTGGAAAAAAACTTCGAATCAAGTTTGGTATTGATCCGACCGGCAGCGATCTTCATCTTGGTCATGCTGTACCTCTTAGAAAATTAAAACAATTTCAGGCCGCTGGGCATGAGGTTATTTTATTGATTGGCGATTATACCGCTATGATCGGTGATCCGTCCGGTCGTAACGAGACACGGCCGCTTTTGACTATTGAGCAGGTCAAGGAGAATATGAAAACGTATTTGAATCAAGCAAAAAAAATAATTGATGTCGATAGTATTGAGGTTAGATATAATAGTGAATGGTATGGAGCCTCTAACTTTATGGAACTTTTTATGGAGCTGACCGGCAAGATTCCTGTCGCGCGGATTCTTGATCGTGACGATTTCCAAAAGAGACTTGAGGCAGGCGTCGATATTAGAATGCAGGAAATATTGTACCCGGTGTTGCAGGGTTATGATTCAGTGGCATTAAAATCAGATATTGAAATCGGCGGCACGGATCAAAAATTCAATTTGCTTATGGGGCGTAGAATTCAACGCTTATATGATCAACCTGAACAGGACGTCATGACCGTTCCGCTTTTGGTTGGAACCGATGGAGAGAAAAAAATGAGCAAAACTTATGGCAATTACATCGCTCTCCTGGATACTCCAGAAGATGTTTTTGGAAAAGTAATGAGAGTACCTGATTCGCTCATTATAACTTATTTTAAATTAGCAACATCAATCTCACTTAGTGAAATTAATCAATTTGAGGATGAGCTGAAAAAAGGTACTAATCCGCGTGATATAAAATTAAAATTAGCAGAGGCAGTAACATCTGAATTGCATGGAGCAGAGGCTGCAAAAAAGGGGCAGCAACATTTTGCATCAGTGATTCAGGAAAAAGAAATACCAAATGACATCCCTAACTTAAAACCCACCAGCTATGACATCGTGACGGTGCTGGTTGAGGGCAAATTGGTGAGTTCAAAGGCTGAAGCGCGCCGCGCCATCGAACAGGGCGGGGTAAAGGTAAATGAGGTGAAGGTTGACTCAATCGAGGCAAAAGTGGAAAAAGGCTCAGTTGTGCAGAAAGGCAAGCGGTTTTTCGTTAGAATTAGCTAAAATTTCTTCAATTTAAGTTTTCTCAGGCTACCGAGGGTATTGACAAAATGCCTATTTTTTGATATACTTTCGGCCGAGTGCGCAGTTTCAACCTACACTTTTTAGGCTCCATCGTGGAGACGAAGACGGTGTAGATCACCAACCAAAGAGGTTGAAATGCTGAAAGCAGTCAAGAAGCCGATAGTTCAGGCCATCATCGAGGACACGACCGTCGTGATCAAGAGGACGATCCCCGGCATTTGGCCCGAGCCGATCAAGCGGGCGCTGGTGGAGAAGAAGTTCTCAGCCAAGAAGGTCACGTTCAGCGGGATCACGCACGTCCTCATCGACGGCGACGTGTTCCGGCGGGAGCTGAAGAAGCAGGATCCCACGCTTCACAGGCAGCTGTTGTTGCACGACCCGAAGGTGGAGGGCATTCCCACGCTTTTCTTCCGCCCCAGCTGGGTGGAGGATCTTTCGGAGAAGTCGATCCAGTAGAGAAGTCGCGGCAGATCCGCTGACCCACACGGCCCGGCGCGCGCTAGCATGAGGCGCGCCGGATAAAGTTTATCAACTCGTGCTCAAAACAAAAGCAATCCTAAAAGGGTTGTTTTTGTTTATATTGATTGCAGGCTGGGTTTTTCTGAGGTAAGAATACTGATAAAAACGACTTATCCACAGGGCACCAGAGCTTCGCTCGGTGCCCTGCAAGCAGAAATGTGTTATACTTAAATACAAGGAAGGGGAAATAACCGAATTTTTTTTCGGTTGTTTTTTTTGAGCGTGACAAGCGTCGTAGATGTTGATATAATCAAAATGAAATTATCTATATGTTAAGGCAAATTAAGACTGAGATTGAGGCACTGCTCGCTTCCATAAATTTGAAGGCCGACGAACTGACGGTTCCTCCAAAATCGGAGATGGGCGATTTCGCGTTTTCGTGTTTCACGCTTGCGAAAGCGTCCGGAAAAAAATCGAATGAGATCGCCGGTGAGATCGCGGTTGAGTTAAATAAAAAACTAGATCCGAAGTCGATCATAAAAAAAACTCAGGCCTTTGGTCCTTATGTTAACTTTTTTCTAAATCCGGCGGCGGTTACGGAGTTGGTGGTGCGAGCGGTCCAGAAAGAAAAAAATCAGTTTGGCGACAGCACGGTAGGAAAAGGAAAAAAGGTGATGATCGAATATCCATCCAATAATACTCACAAAGAATTTCACATCGGTCATTTCCGGAATGTTTGCATCGGCAACGCGGTGGCGGAGCTATATGGACGCTCAGGCTATAAGGTAATCCCGGTAAATTACTTGAATGATTTTGGCGCTCATGTCGCGAAATGTTTGTGGGGACTTTTAAAATTTCACGCCAACGAAAAACCGCCGGAGAATAAGCAAAAATGGCTGGGGGAAATTTACGCCGAATCAAGTCTTTATCTGAAGGGACATCCGGAATCAGAATTAGAGGTTGTTGGAGTTCAGAAACAGCTTGAAGCCAAAGACAAAAAAATTTGGCCGTTGTTCATGGAGACGCGGGAGTGGAGTATCGAAAAATTTGAGGAAATTTTTTCTGAGCTGAAGGTGAAGCACGTCGCGGTATTTTATGAAAAGGACATCAAAGCGAAGGGGCAGAAAATCGTGGATGAATTATTGAAGACAGGAATTGCGACGGTAGGCGAGGGCGGAGCGATTATTGTTGATTTATCGGCATATAAATTGGATATTGCTTTGGTGCGGAAATCCAACGGCGTTGGTTTGTATCTGACAGCTGACTTGCCGCTCGCGGAGGAGAAATTTAAAAAATATGATGTTGATGAGAGTATCGTGATCACCGGTCAGGAACAAACTTTTTATTTTAAACAGTTATATAAGATTTTGGAATTGATGGGCGAGAAAAGGAAATTGACGCATCTCAGCTATGGACTTGTTAATTTGCCGGAGGGGAAAATGTCTTCCCGTTCTGGAAATGTAATTCTTTACGAGGATCTCCGCGATCAAGTTTATGAAAAGATGTTACAGGAGACCAAGGATCGCCACGCGGACTGGAACGAAAAAAAAATAATAAGTACTGCTCAGAAATTGAGTATGGCCGCGCTAAAATTTGACATGCAAAAGCACGAGGCTGGGAAAAATATTATTTTTGATATCAAGGAAGCGACTTCGGTTGAGGGTTTCAGCGGTCCGTATATCCTCTATGTTATCGCCCGTATAAATAGTCTGGCAGTCAAAGCGAAAAAAGAAAAAATAAAATTGACTAATGATTTTTCCGGTCTTGTGAGTGAGGAAGAAAAAAAATTGGCGCTGATGATGGGCGAATCTGAAACCATAATTTCGAAAGCCTTGGCTCAGTATAATCCATCGGTGATTACCCGTTACTGTTTTGAAATGGCTCAGGCTTACAATGATTTCTACAATAAACACAGTGTTCTCAGCGCGGAAACTTCCGAACTCGTGAGTGCGCGCCTCGCGCTTTCGCTGGCGGTTAGGCAAGTGCTTGAAAATATGCTTTCAATTCTTACAATTGACATAGTAGAGGAAATGTGATAAAGTGATTTGTTCTTTAAAAATTTAGAGTAGCTGTACTTGTGCGTTTTTTGCGTACAGGTTAACTACTCTAAAAACCCGTTGAAAAAGAGGAAAGGACGAAAAAATGTCTATCGCATCGAATCCTCGCAAGGCTGGAAAGTTCGTTTTCATCGTTCACTGGGTGGAGCCGTGGAACTGGCTCCTCTGGTTCTTCAAGCATCTGCATGACGATCCCTACCTCGCAATTTACTGGATCTGGGCGTGGCCGTTTTGCATGCTCATGAGTTTCCTGTATCGAGTGGGAAAGAAGGCGTACGACGTTGTCGACCACTTTACCTTCGCCAATATGGAAGGTGAGACGGTCATCGTCCGGAATTTCGCTCACCATTTCGTTCACAAGAGCGAGAAGATCGTCTCCCGAATCTTGGAGTCGGCGCTCGACGCTCAGGAACGCGGCGCAACCGTTATCGGTCTCGGCGCCTTGATCAAAGGCGAACCTGTAACCGAGGGTGGTGCGTTGATTGTCCGTGAACTTGGAGACAAATTGAAGATCCCTGTCGTTCACGGCGACACCATGACCACCGCGGTTGTTCTGCAACAATGTTTGCAGATCATTCACGAGATCAAACCTGAAAAACCGGTTTTTCTCATCGGTGCTACCTCGAAGATCGGTCGGGCGCTTGCGCTCGCCTTGGTCAAAAGGGGCGTTCGGGTTCGGATGTTGACTGGCGCGCGCCAGCGTTTTGACGCAATTCGGGCAGAAGCTGGTTCAGATGGACATCTTATGGAGTACGCGAGGCACGTGCGAGACGGGGCAGACTGTCCTTTCTGGGTGACCGGCAAAGCTCGGCCAAGCGGTGAGGAGATCTGTACGTTCATCCCAACGGACGGAATCGTCGTTAACTTCAGCGTTCCGGATCCGTTGACAGAGTCGCTACTCAGCAAGCGCCGTGACGTCTACCATTTTGATGGCGGGCTCATGGCCTACGACCCGACGTCTACTTCCATGGCGTTCAGGATGCGGCTCGTTCCGGGCCTCACTTACGCTTGCCATGCCGGCACGATCACACATGCCTTCATGGGCTGGAAGCACCACGAAGTTGGACCAGTCGAGGTTGACCTGCTCGATGAGGTTCTTGAAGCTGGAAAGCAGGCGGGGTTTACCCTGCCATCGTGGACCAGTTTTCTCCGAAAGACTTGGCTGCCGCCGCACTAAATGCGAACGGCACATCCGGCTCTCTCGAAGGGTATCGTAAGCCGCTCAGACGTCTTCCGATCCCGTAGTAGGGCGCCCCTTTAACCGGGGGCGCTTTCATTTGCAATTAAATTTTATTTAACGAATAAATATGATACAATATGAGATATATGGAAATCATTTCAATTTATTCGTTATTACCGCTCGCTGGAAGTTTTTTGGTATTTAGTCTCGGATTATTTGTTTGGCTAAAAAAAAGTCGGGAATGGTTGCATATCATCTTTTTTTTATACAATTTTACCCTTTCGATTTGGCTGTTCGGAACATTCATGTTATTTAACGCAGTCAATGAAATAGATCAATTATATTGGGATCGTTTTATTTACATCGGGGTAGTCTTTATTCCGGTTTTTTTGTACCATTTTGGTCTAATTTATTGTGAGATAAAGAATCAGGATAGATTATTGATTTTCGGATACATTTCGGCTTTTATTTTTTTGCCACTGACACAATTATCAAATAATTTTGTTAATGGACTGTATCATTATTCATGGGGGGTTCATTCGATTGCCGGAACATATCATCATATTTTTTTGGCATATTTCTTTTTTTATTTTTGGATTTTTTTTGCAAATCTCATTAATCGTTATAGGTACACCTCCGGCATATTAAAAACCCAGATTAAATATTTTTTGATTGGTGAAGGAATTTTGGATTTTATTGGTCCGTTAGCTTTTTTACCCGCATATGGCATACCAATTTATCCAGTTATTTTTCTTAGTGCGATTCCTTTCGCCGGCATTCTGGCTTATGCGATTATAAAATATAAGGCGCTTGATGTTCAGACGATTGCCACCGAGATCGGTGTTTCCTTTCTTAATATTTTAACCGTTGGCCAAATTTTCTTTTCAAGAAGCGAAGCCGAAGTTGCGTTAAGGATATTTTTTTGGTTGTTGATTCTTGCAGTTTCGATATTTTTGGTTAGGTCTGTTAGACGGGAAGTGGAACGTCGCGAAGAAACGGCTATGCTCGCCGATTCTCTCGAAAAAGCCAATGCTCAGCTCCAGGAGCTCGACAAGCAAAAAACCGACTTTTTGTCGATCGCCGCGCACCAGCTTAGGACTCCTATTTCGATTTCGAGCGGTTACCTTGAGCTTCTTAATGATGGCGCGTATGGGAAAGTTACCCCTGAAACGAAACAGATTTTCAGTAATATGGATGAGAGCAATGAGCGTCTCATAAAGCTTATCGACAGCTTTCTCGACATTACTCGCCTTGAGCAGGGGAGGACCAAATATGATTTTGCAGAGCATGATTTAAGTGTTCTGGTCGATGGGGTTGTGAAGGAATTTGAGGTTAGAGCGAAACAAAATGGACTGACGTTAGTCTGGCAAGCGGCGCCGAATTTTCCGAAGGTCTGTTATGATGAAGAAAAAATCCGTCATGTAATATTTAATTTTATCGATAACGCTATCAAATATAGCGAGGTTGGAAACATTAAGGTGGAATTGTACCAGGAAAGGGATGGAGCGGCGGTGCGGGTGCGGGACAACGGTATTGGATTTGGCAAAATTGATGAGGCCAATTTTTTTCAGAAATTTTACCGCGGCGAGAATGTAAAGGGAACAAATGTAAACGGCACCGGTCTCGGACTTTACGTTTGCGCGAAATTTATCGAAGCGCACCATGGCAAAGTTTGGGCGCATAGCGATGACCTCGGCCAGGGCGGTGAGTTTGGTTTTTGGATTCCTCTGCACAACGCTTGAACACATTAGTTATTCAACCGGATTTTTGTTTTTTCGCGGACTATGGTATACTTTTTACAGTAGTCTAGGATGAGTAAAATTTTAAATTAAAAATTATTTTAAATTATGATCTTCCAACAAAAAAATCAAGCGCGCGGCAATGAGATGGCGCACCAGCTGGATGCTTCAGGGCAGAGTAAAGATGAAGTCGAGACAGTCGTCGGTCCGTCAGTGAATGTTGAAGGAGATTTTTCGTCGGAAGGCAACATTATCGTGAAGGGGATGGTCGCGGGAAGCGTTCACACCAGCAAACATTTGTCCGTGGAGCAAGGTGCGAAAATCATGGCGAATGTGCGAGCCGGCAGCGCGCAAGTCGCTGGCGAGGTCAAAGGCAACATGAAAGTGAAGGAAGTACTTGAATTAACTAGCACGGCAAGAATTCTCGGAGATTTGGAGGTCAAGACTTTGATCGTTGAGGCCGGCGCGCTCATCAGCGGCAAGGTCATGATGCCGGGATTTGAATCTGAATCCAAGACCGCTCGCGGGCCTCGGTCCGGCGTAAAAAAAGCTGATGAAGGCGAGGCGGTCGCCGCCGCGGTTTAGAAGTGTAAATATAGAGAAAGGCGTATGTATGTCTATATTTATGACAATTTTCTTCGTCAAAAAAAATACGAATCGCTCATCAAGGCGATGGAGATTAGCTTGACCGACTACGGCATTGCCGGCAAAATTTTACGTCTGAATAATTACACCGATGCCAAGCAAGTGATCGAAGACGAAATTAAGCGTGGCGCGAAGACCATCGTAATAGTCGGTAATGACGGGACGCTGGGGCAGGTATTGTCGAGGGCGGCGACAGTCGATTGCAGTTTCGGTTTTTTGCCGGTTGGTGGTGATAACACGATTGGCGAAGTATTGGGGATACCGACCGGAGTCGAGGCGTGCGATGTCCTATCGAGACGCCGCAAGGAACGACTGGACGTCGGTTGGATGAACAACCGTTATTTTATTTCTCAGCTTCATGTTTATCCGGCGAAGGTAGAGGTAGTTTATGATGAGCGGTTTCGGGTGACGGCCAGCGACAAGATGGAAATTATAGTTTGTAATTTACAGCCGTTTTTTTGGAAAAAAAGCAAGAAAGATAAAGACGTCCAGGTAGTGCATCCGCAGGATGGCAAGTTGGAAGCGTTTCTTAGACCCTTGACAAAGGCCCGTTGGTTCGGCTATAACTATGAGGATCCAAGTATCTTTCCGTTTGAAGAAATGGAGATCAAGAGCGACGAACCATTTGTTGTCGAGGCGGACGGACGAAAGAGCAAAGAGATCAAATTAAAAATTCGTCTCGCGCACAGCAAGATCGACATGATCGTCGGTAGGAACAGGAAGTTTTAGAATTATGCCCAGGTGGCGAAATTGGTAGACGCACTACCTTGAGGTGGTAGCTCCCGCAA
>CAYHHR010000014.1:0-21250 GCA_964356495.1 uncultured Gammaproteobacteria bacterium
TCCACCCCAACTACAACAACATCGCCCTGCGCACCTCCACCGACGGCGGCCTGACCTGGGGGGCGCGGCGGGATGTGACGGCGAATACAACGGTAGATTCTCTTAACCCCTCCCTTACTCTCGACTCCACAAATAATCTCTATGTGGCGTATTATTCCCTTGAATACAACGCCACCTACAACAACATCGCCCTGCGCACTTCCACCGATGGCGGCGTTACCTGGGGCGCGCGTACCGATGTTACCGCCAATACAACTCTAAATTCATATTTTCCAGTCATCACTAGAAATGCCGCCAACAATTTTTTTATTCTCTATCAATCCAAGGAGTATTCTGGCGCGAATAATCTTGCCTTACGCGCTTCTAATATCAATAATTACGGCACGCGTAAGGATATTACTACGTATGGTATCTACGACGCCTATAATCCCAAAGTGGTGGTTCGCACCTCCACCGGCGCGCTCTATATGGCGTATTATTCCTATGAATATAGCGCCACTTACTACAATATCGCCCTGCGTACCTCCACCGACGGCGGATTGACTTGGGGCGCGCGGAGGGATGTGACCGCGAATACGGCGGCGAATTCATACAGTCCGTCTGTTGCAGTTGATTCTTCTGGAAAATTATACGTGTTATATTATTCTCTTGAATATAGTGCGAGCATATACAATATCGCCGCTCGCACCTCTACTGACGGTGGATTGACGTGGGGAGCGAGGAGGGATGTGACGGCAAATAGTGTTCCGAATTCTTATAACCCCGTCATTGTTCTTTCTTCTACTGGCACTCCTTATGTTGCATATTATTCTCATGAGTATATTTATTTTACATATGGAGCTCAAAATGCTTATGCGTGTGCTGTGCGTGTCTCTCCAGATGGTGGACTAACCTGGAGCGCGAGGAGGGATGTGACTACGTATGGAAATCAAACTAATTCGTACGACCCTTCCCTCATCATTGATTCCTCGGGTATTTTTTATATATCTTATTATTCTGGTGAATATTCTCCTAGTTATTTTAATGTTGTCTTACGAACATCCTCAGATAATGGCGTAACATGGGGGGCAAGACGGGATGTGACTTCAAACACTAATGGCCACTCGTCGTTGACTCCTTTTCTTACCATAGATTCCTCCAATAATCTTTATGTTGCATATTATTCGCAGGAATATTCTACTAGTGACAGCATCAATAATATTGCTCTCCGCACTTCCACCGATGGCGGGCTCACCTGGGGCGCGCGACGTGATCTAACGACGATGGTGGCTACTGGGTATAACAATGCTGTTATTACAGGTTTCATTATTGATTCGGCCGATAATCTTTTTGTATCATATTATTCCAATGAATATAATGGCTCTTCAAGTCAAATCAAAAACGTCGCCCTGCGCGCCTCCACCGATGGCGGGCTGACTTGGAGCGCGCGAAAAGATGTGACGGCGAGCGCCACCGCGAGTTCATACTATGCCTCTATCGCCATAAATTCTTCCAACAATACTATGTATGTTGGGTATTACGGCGGAGAATATGACAGCGGCACGAATAATATCGCCGTCCGAACAACTACTATCACCGGTTTTGTGTCCTCCGGCAACCTCGTCTCTATTCCCTTTGACTCCAGCGATTCCATGAACGCCATCGGCGAGGTGGACTGGAATGAGGGAACATTGCCCGCCGGCACCGCCGTCACGGTTTCTCTGCGCACCGCCGCTACTTCGGGCGGACTCACTTCCGAGCCCTGGACCGACTTCACCAACGCGACGAGCGGTTGTACCAAGACCGGCGGCTCGGTGGTCTGCGGCCCGGCAGCCATTCCGGCTTCAATGACCGACACCGTCAATGATCAATGGTGGCAATACAAAGTTGGTTTGTCCGGCGGAGTTGGTACACCTACGATCGTCTCCACCACAGTCAAATATGTTGTTAACGCCGCCCCGACCGCGCGCGTCACCACCTCGACCCAAAACAGCGACGGCACCGTCACTATAAGTTATGAAATGAAAGATATCGACTCCGAAACTAACACCGGCAGTATCAATTTACTCACGCCTTCATTCAAATATTGCGTCAACGGTGGCGGTACCTGTAATACTCTCACCGCTCTATCCGCCGGGGCTACCTCTTCACAAACCATCGCGCAATCAGTTTCCAGCACTTTCACTGTGACCTGGACACCGACTAGTGAAAGTTTTTCAAATAATATTTACGATGCCACTGCCGTCATCGTGGTTCGGGCCGATGATCTGCAGGGAGCCAATCGTTATGGTTATTCAACTTCCACCGCTTTTGCCCTCGACACCAAAGTCCCGTCTGGCTCGGTAATCGTGGTCGAGGCTTCCTCCACCCATGCGCTTCTCACCCTCTCGGCCTATGATGATTCTTCGCCGGTAACCGTCCGTTACGCCACCTCGACCGGCGCTCTCGCTGTCGCGGCGTATCAGGCTTTCACCACCCCGACGAGCACCAAGACGTTTACCATCACTGACCCTTCCACGATTTACGCTCAATTCAAAGATTCAAAGAGCAACGTCTCCTCGGCCGTCAGCGTTACCGTTCCGAGCACGCCGACCAACGTGATGATCCAGGATATTTCGAATGTGATGGTAACCCCGGCCGAATACCGCCTTTTCCTCGCCTGGAAGGTGGTGTCCGCTCCCGCTCAGGGCAGTTTTAGTTCATACAAACTCTATCGTTCCACTGATCAGACCAACTGGACGCTGATCAAAACCGAAACCAACATCAACACCAATTATTATACCGACGCTACCGCTTCCGCCAGCGTTTTGGTTTATTACAAGCTTACCTCAGATGATTCCCTTGGCAATGTTTCGTTCAGTTCCGGTCAGGTCAACGGGAGAGCCAACGGCATCCAGGACGCCGGCGAAGGTGGCGGCGGCACAGCTTCACCTCCTACTATCACCAGCGTCGCGACATCGAGTGTCGACGCCTCGAACGCCGTCATCTCTTGGGACACGGCCGTCGGTCAGTTATCAAATTCCACCGTCGGTTACTCCACCGTCTCCGGGACCTTTTCAAATCAGGTAGTAGTGTCGAGCTATCTCGACCGCGCCACCGGCATCGGCAATCACCAGGTCTACCTCTCCGGACTAACCCCCAACACCACTTACTACTTTGCTGTCAGTTCCACCAACTCCAACGGCAATTCCTCGGTTGATAAGAACGGCGGCGCGGGATATATTTTTACCACCACCGATGGTCCTTTGATTTCTCCCGGTCCCTCGATCTCAAGCGTTTCAAACGGTACCGCCGTCATCACCTGGGGTACCAATACTACCGCCAATTCCACTGTTTTCTATTCGCTCAACACCTCTTTCGCCTCGTCCTCCACCACCGATAACGCCTCGGTCACCTCACACTCCGTCAGCCTCTCCGGCCTCGCCACCAGCACCAAGTACTATTTCTACGTCCGTTCGATTGACGGCTCGAGTAATGTCAACACCGACAGAAACGTCGTTTCCGGCATGCCGAATTACTACAGTTTCAATACCACCAACGACGTCACCGCCCCGACCTTCTCCGGTTTCTCCGCCTCGGTCAACACCACCTCGGCCAGCGTGATTTGGACCACCAACGAATTATCCGATTCCCAGATCCAATACGGCACCTCCACCGCCTATAGCAGTTCCACCGCTTACGACAGCACCCTCACCGTTCAGCATAGCGCCAACCTCACCGGCCTCACCGCCGGCACGCTCTATCACTGGCGCGCTCTCTCGAGCGACACCAATGGCAACGCCGGCGTGTCGGGGGATCAGACCCTCACCACCCTCGCGGCCGCCGACACTATCCCGCCGGTCATCAGTTCCCTCGCCACTTCAAGTATCGCGCTCACTCAGGCGACCGTTTCTTGGAACACCAGCGAAAATACCAATGGCACGGTAGATTTTGGCGCCACGAACGCCTACGGTTCTCTTATGGGCAGTCTCTATGATTTTACTTCCTCCAGTCACTCCATCACTCTTACCAGCCTGCTCCCATATACCACCTACTATTTCAGAGCCAACTCCGCCGATCCGGCCGGTAACATGGTCTCCTCGACCGGGCAATTCACCACGGTCGCCGACACCACCCCACCCGTCATTACCGCGACGAGCACTCTCGTCAACGATACCGCCGCTTTCATCAACTGGAACACCAATGAGCTGGCCTATGGCTACGTGAACTATGGCCTCACCGCGGACAGCCTCACCAACCAGGTGGCTATCACCTCCACGACCAAAACATCGCACTCTCTTCCTCTCACCGGTTTATCGATTCTCACCCCTTACTATTATCAGATCGTCACTGCCGACCCCTCCGGAAATACCACTACTGCCAGCACCTACTCTTTCACCACGCTCGCCTCCGGGAGCCAGACGGTGACCGTGACCAGGATCATCGACAACACCCAGCCAACCGACAAAATTCCTCCAACTGTTAGCAATCTTAGCGCCACCAATATCACGGCTTTTGGCGCCTCGATTACTTGGATTACGGATGAAGACGGCAATTCTTTAATTAAATATGGCAGGACAGCGAGCTACGGTTCGCTCGCCGGGGACGAATCTACCTTTGGAACAAGCCATAGCATTCCACTCGTCAATCTAAATCCCGCCACCACTTATCACATCAAAGCGGTTTCATTTGATAGTAGTGGCAACATCGGCAGTTCCGTTGATCAGACTTTCACTACTCTTAATATTGACGGCACGGCCGTGACTCCGGTTGATAGCGCGGTGACGAGCCAGGATGAGATTGATAGGGCGAAAAATGAGTACTTGGTTGATGAATTAAAAAAGGCTCCGGTCAATCTTTTAATTAGTTTAATAAAGGCGTTAGCGGCAAATGATTCATTAAAAAATCTTCCGGAGGATGTTGCAATCAGCACCTTTGGCCAGGTTATCTCTCAGATAGGCCAAGCCCCCACCATCGTCGGCCTCCGCCCGACCGTCGAAGTCCACGGCACTGCCGCCACCGTCAAATGGAGCACCGACAAAAAGACCACTGGCATGGTATCGTTCGCCAGGGAGAAGGATTACCTCGCCGGCTCAGACCACCCATACTCCACCACCATCGTCGACGGCGATAAGATATCTACCACTCACACCGTCGAACTGACTAGTCTCGAATCCGCCACCCGCTATCACTTCCAGGTTTCATCCAAGGGAGAGATTGGTCCTGAGGGCAAGAGCGCTGATTACACCTTCGTGACCGAGGCTGTTCTCCCGAATATCGCCAATCTCAAAGTAGCCAGTATTAATGCAAATGAAGCTTTGATAACCTGGAGTACCAATGTCCCGACCGCTTCCACTCTCGAATATACCGATGTAAAAGCCCTGAAGACGCTTTCCGCCGGTGACCCGGCGTTATTCATCGCGCACGCGTTCCAACTTAAAAATTTACAACCCGGCACCGCCTACTCGCTAATCGTCAGGGCGAAGAACGAATCCGGTCAGGAAGTAACCTCAGATCCAATCAGGTTTCAAACGACAGTCGACAAAGAGCCGCCTGTCATCACCAACGTCGCCGCCAACTCAACTCTCTATGCCGGCGCTACCAGTAAAGTTCAGACCATAATTTCCTGGGACACTAACGAGCCGGCCATTACACAAGTATTTTATCAAGAGGGAGTTGTTGATGGCGCTAAAATTATGACCACCACTCCTGAAGCCGCCTATGCCCTGAAACACTTCGTCGTCCTCACCGCCTTCAAACCCGGCCTCGTCTACAAATACTGGATCGAGGCGACCGACCAAAGCGGCAACAAGTCGGAGTCCGACAAGATCACCACTCTCACCCCGCTCGAAAAACAAACCATCATCGATATCATCGGCAACAACTTCCAGCAGGTGTTTGGGTGGACGAAGAATGTTGGATTCTAAATACGAAGCCCGTCGCCAAAAGCGACGGGTTTTTTGGCTTCTCTCCCTTTCCAAGGGAGAGTTAGAGAGGGTTTGCCGTCCTCTGAGCAAACGTGACATTGTCCACGAATCGCAAAGGAAGGCAAACCCCACCTAGCCTCCCCTTGGAAAGGGGAGGGAGCGAGGACGCCGCCTCATACTTGGACAAGGGGGAGGGGTTTTTTGAGGGAATGACAGTTTTGTGATATAATCAAATTGTAAACCTAGCCCAATATTTTTATGCATGAGCCTAGTTATTCGAATGCCCTCAGGCGCGCTTTTGAGCTGGCGCGCCACCACAAGACTCTTTGGGTTTTTGGTGTTCTTTCTTTGTTGCTCGGACAGATCGGGTGGAATAATTTTATCGGCGGGTTAGTATTTTTTTCTGAAAAACAGACATTTTCGTCATATTTTTTTAGCCTGCCTTGGGTAGGAATTTTTCAAGGCACCAATTTTTTTTGGTCGCTCTGGCTGGTTGTTATCATGCTGGCGCTTTCGATTTTGGTAATTGCCCTCGCGGTTATTTCAGAGGGCGCGCTCATCGCCGCCGCGGTCAGTTGGTACAAAGGTGAAAAAAATATTAATTTGAAACGGGCTTGGCATCTTGGCGCTCGCCATTTCGTCAGGCTTCTGGCGTTGCATATTTCGAAAAAAGTCCTCTTGGTTCTGTTGCTTGTTGTCCTGAATTATTTGATCGTTTATTTGCAAGCGTTCGATATGATGTCGTCCACGTTGCTTCTTATTGTTGTCTTATCGGTTGGATTGTTCCTCGCATTGATGATTGCGACGGTCGGCATTTTTGCCGCCGGTTATATTATCGAGGGTGAACTGCCGGTGCTTGAGGCGATTAAGAAGGGCGCCGCCTTATTTTCCGAACACGTGTTGGTTTCCCTAGAGGTCAGTCTTATCTTGCTGGTGATTCAAATTTTCGTGGTGTTGTTATTTATTTTTTCCACCACGTGGTTCCTTTTGCCTTTTGTCGCCTTCTCTCTGCTCGGCGGTCTGACCGGCTCGACACTCCTCATTATGGCGGGGCTGTTTTTATCGGTAGTGTTATTTATTTCCTTTGCCGCTTTAATTGGAGGACTTCTGAACGTTTTTTCGGTTGCGACCTGGATGTACCTATTCATGAAAATGCATCATGAAGGAGTTAAGAGCCGAATTCTCCACTTTCTCAATAATAAACTAAGTTAGTTATGCCGTCAGGATTTCCATCCATCAGCGATATACTGCCTCCCGATAAGAAACCCGGCAAGAAAGCCGCTCCGGTTCAGGCGGCATTTTCGGAAAAGATGGATCAAATTAAAATTAAGGAACGCGAGGCGGAGACCGCGAAAGACGCGGATCTTCTTGGAATCCCATATATTAATTTGAGCGATTTTCCGATAACTTCCGAAGCGATGAAGACTTTGCCTGAGAATGAAGCTCGTGAGCGTCAAATTGTTTGTTTTTATTTTTCCGGCAATGATTCGCGCGTCGGCGTGGTGGCAGTAAAGCCGGAGAATGCGGAATTCATCGCGCAGTTCGGCGAAAGGACGCGCACTAGTCCCAAAGTTTATCTGATCTCCCCTCATAGCCTGGAACATGTTTTGAAATTGTATTCGACACTTTCGATCGTGAAAGCGGTTTCCAAGGATATCAATATCACCGATGAAGATATTAATCGTTTTGAACTCAATATTAATAATTTACAGAGTTTGCAAAGCGCGTTTAAAAATATTTCGATCAGCGATGTGTTGACGCTTGTTATTGCTTCCGCGTTGAAACTTAACGCTTCCGATGTGCACGTCGAGACGGAAGAAAATAAGATTTCGGTCCGTTACCGGATCGACGGCGTCTTGTACGACGTTGCTTCCTTGCCCAAGGAACAGTGGAAACAGTTTGTGTCCCGCATCAAGTTGCTCGCCGCTCTCAAGATCAATGTCACGGATCGGCCGCAGGATGGCCGCGTCACGCTTCAGCTTGCCAAGGACAATTTAGACGTTCGTGTTTCTACCATGCCGACAGCTTATGGCGAAAGTATCGTTATGCGTATTTTACACAGCGGCTCCAAGGGCGTGACTTTCGATGAGCTCGGCCTTCGTGGTGATGTTTACGCGCGCTTGAAAAGAGAGATCGAAAGACCGAACGGCATGATCATTACGACCGGTCCGACGGGGTCGGGCAAGACGACCAGTCTCTATGCCATTCTCCGCACCTTGAACAAGCCTGGCGTTAAAATTATCACGCTTGAAGATCCGATTGAAATTAAAATGGAAGGACTCAACCAAAGCCAGGTTGATCCGAGTCATGATTATACTTTCGCGAAGGGTCTCCGAAGTTTGCTTCGCCAGGATCCGGATATTTGCATGGTCGGTGAAATTCGCGATCTCGAGACCGCGGACATCGCTATTCAGGCCGCGCTTACGGGTCACTTGATGCTTTCGACTATCCACACCAATAGCGCGTCCGGCGCGATACCGCGTCTGCTCTCGATGGGGGTCAAGCCTTTTCTGCTCGCGCCTTCCTTAAATTCAATTATTGGTCAGAGGTTGGTTCGGCGTATTTGCTCATTTTGTATTGAGGATGATGTTGTCGCTCCCGAGAAAATGGAACGGGTAATGCAAGTGTTGAGTTCGCTTCCGCCGGCAGAGAAAAAAAATGTTGATTTAGCAAATTTACATTTTTATCGAAGTAAGGGCTGTGACAAATGCAGCGGCCTCGGGTATAGGGGGCGGGTTGGTATTTATGAGATATTTATCATGAGCAAGGAAATAGAGACCGTTATTTTAAGTGACCAGGTTTCGGAATTTGCAATTCAGGATTTGGCCGTTAAGAATGGAATGGTTACGATGGCTCAGGACGGCATACTTAAAGCGCTTGATAAAATCACGACGGTGGACGAGGTGTTCAGGGTTACTTAAAATTGTGGTATAATAGACGTGGTAATTTCATTTCACTTATGATCATCCATCGAATGTCGACGGAGGCTCCAGAGCCACCGGTAAAATTTTATAAAGCGATCGCGCTGACGTTTCTTTTTTTGACTATAGTTCTGCTTGGCGCGGTTATCTTTATAACCTCAAAACGAGCAACGATTACCATCCTTGCCAAACAAGACAATCAGTCGGTCAATCTCAGCGTGTCGATCGGCGGAGCGGGAGAGAGGGCGGTGTCAGGTATTGTAACGTCGACTAAATTTTCGTTTTCAAAAGAATTTTTCCCAACCGGCAACAAACAGGTGGAGAATAACGCGAAAGGCAAGGTTGCCATTTATAACAAGACCGGTTCCGCGCAGACGCTGGTGAAGACCACCCGCCTTCTTAGCGTTGATGGCATTTTATTTAGAATGGCGACAGCGGTAACTGTTCCGGCGCGCGGCGAGGCTGAGGTGGATGTCTATGCCGACCAGAAAGGCAGTGCCGGCAACATCGGTCCTGCCAGTTTCATCATTCCGGGCCTTAGTCTCGAGAAACAAAAAGTAATTTACGCAGAAAGTAAAGTTGCCATGTCCGGCGGCACGCAGTCAGTCGGAGTTCTTAGCAGTGATGATTTAAATAACGCCAAAACAGAATATGGATCTGCCGCCATCGAGGAATTTTTGAGAACTCAATCTAAGACCGACGGGATGGAGCGGGTCGTCTTGATCGGCGAAGAGAATCTTAAATTTGATCACGCGGTCGGTGATGAGGTTGGGTCATTCGTAGCTTCCGGCACCAGCACGATGTTAGTTGCCGAATTTCGGGCCGGCGATGTGATGAAGCTGGTAAATCAGGAAATCAGAGCGCGGGTCGTCGACGGCACGGAACGTTATTTATCATTATCAAATGCTCCGAGGGTTACCCTCGCGAACGTCGATCTGAGGAACGGATTGGCGACTTTGGACGTCCGAGATGAGTTGGTAGTGACGCTAGACGCCGATAGCGACAAGCTTTCTCCCGACCATTTCTTTGGTAAATCCAGGGATGAGATTAGTCGCTACGTCATGAGTCTTGATCATGTTGCCAATGTTGATGTGAGTTTTTTTCCGAGCTGGGTGCTCACCGCTCCAAGCGCTGAGGACCATATTTCCGTTGTAGTGAAGAGTGTCAGGTAGGCTGGTTTGACATTCGACTCAAAAAAATATACAGTACGGGCGCGTTGCGGTCGGTTTTTTTATCTAATTTTTCACCTATGGAAAACGAACAACTGGAACACCTTCGTCACTCTTGCGCGCATTTGCTGGCCGCGGCGGTGCTGGAATTATATCCGCGCGCTAAACGGACGATCGGTCCAGCCATCGCCAACGGGTTTTATTATGATTTCGATTTTGGCGAGCAAAAATTAACTGACGCCGATTTGGCGGCAATCGAAAAGAGGATGTCGGCGATCGCCCCAACCTGGAAAAAATTTGATAGAAAGGAAGTAGAAGCCAAGGAGGCAAAGGAAGTCTTCGCCGACAATGAGTATAAACATGAATTGATTGACGAATTTTCAGGGGAAGGACAGAAATTAACTTTGTATACCTCAGGAAATTATGTTGACCTCTGCCGCGGCGGACACGCTGATAATCCAAGCAAGGAACTCAAACATTTCAAATTACTTTCGATTGCCGGCGCCTATTGGCGCGGGGATGAGAAAAATAAAATGCTGACGCGTATTTATGGCGCCTGCTTTCCGACTCGGCAGGAACTTGATGACTACCTGAAGCAGATCGAGGAAGCCAAGAAACGCGACCATCGCAAACTTGGCAAGGAACTTGGACTGTTCTCACTGATTGATGAGATCGGTCCCGGTCTGCCGTTATTTTATCCGAAGGGCGCCCTGCTTAGGCGCTCGGTCGAGAATTTTATTATTGAGATGCAGGAGAAAAAAGGCTACGAACCGATTTGGATTCCTCATATTACTAAGGGAAAATTGTACGAAATCTCCGGCCATCTCGACAAATATGACGCGATGTATCCGCCGATGGAACTGAAAGATGAGGCCTCATATTATATAAAACCGATGAACTGCCCGCATTTCATGATGCTCTATAAGACGAATTATCATTCCTACCGCGAGCTGCCATTGCGCTGGACCTGCACTACGACGAATTATCGGTACGAAAAAAGCGGCGAATTGTCCGGACTGACGCGCGTGCGTTCGTTGACTCAGGACGATTGCCATGTTTTCGCGCGGCCGGATCAGATCGAGAACGAAATAAATTTGATGCTTAATATGATCGGCGAGGCGTACCGGGTGTTTGGCTTCAAAAATTTTTGGGTGAGGATTTCGACTCACGACCCAAAAAATAAAGAAAAATATATCGGCGATCCGGAAGTTTGGCAGCAGAGCGAGGAAGTGCTTTCGAAACTTATTAAGTCGATGGGGTGGAAACATGAAGTCGGGGTCGGCGAAGCCGCTTTTTATGGACCGAAACTTGATTTTATGGTGAAGGATGTTTTGGGCCGGGAATGGCAGCTCTCGACTATTCAGCTCGACATGAATCTGCCGGTACGTTTTGATTTGGAATATATTGATTCTGACGGAAAAAAACAGCGCCCGATCGTCATTCATCGCGCGATTTTGGGTTCCACCGAACGTTTTCTTGGTATTCTTATTGAACATTATGGCGGCGCTTTCCCGACTTGGCTGGCGCCGGTACAGATTATTTTCGCGCCGGTTTCTTCCAAGCATGTGGATGGAGCGGAGGCGCTCGCGGGGGAACTCAGATTACTGGGTATAAAGTGTGAGGTTGATAAAGCAGATGAGACAGTCGGAAAAAAAATACGCAATGCCACGCAGAAAAAGGTTCCGTATGTGGTCGTGGTAGGCGATAAGGAATTAGCGGGCGAACCTTGGATGGTGCGGGTCAGGGGAGTGGAGGAACAGTTGAAAATTTCAAAGCCAGATTTTATTGAAAGAGTATTGAGTGAAATTAAGGAAAAGAATTAACAAATACTGTGCCGTCAAAACAAAAGTTAATTGTTATCCTCGGTCCGACTGCTTCCGGCAAAACTGATTTGGCCATAAAAATGGCCAAAGAGTTTAATGGTGAAATTATTTCGGCCGACTCGCGGCAGATTTATAAAAAAATGGATATTGGGACGGCAAAGCCAGACGGCAAATGGAAGACGGTGGCGGGCAAGCGGCGTTATTTGGTTGAGGGCGTACCGCATTACGCGATAGATGCGGTGAACCCCGGAAAAACTTTTACCGCCGCCGAGTTTAAAAAGCTTGCGATCGAATCGGTCGAGGACATCGGCCGCCGCGGCAAAATTCCTTTCTTAGTCGGCGGGACAGGCCTCTATGTCTGGGCGGTGGTGGATAATCTTCAGTTTCCGTCGGGGGATCCGATGAAAAAATTACGCGCCGGCTTTGCCGACAAATCGATTGAGGAACTCGTGGAATTACTTAAAAAAGTTGATCCGGAGGCTGTTTCATTTGTCGACATAAAAAACAAACGCCGTGTGATTCGCGCGCTTGAGGTCGCTATTTCTACCGGTCAATCTTTTTCTGTTCATCGCGCCAAGACAGAGCCGCTGTTTGATTGTCTTCAAATTGGAATCAGGTGGCCAATAGACGAATTGTTTCAGCGGATTGACGAGCGTATTGATGAACAGTGGGAGAAGGGTTGGCAAGGTGAGGTAGAATCACTGGTGCGCCAGAAGTATAGTTTTGATTTGCCAAGCCTTAGCGGTATTGGGTATCGGGAGGTCGTGAAATATTTGGCTGGAGAGATGACATTGCCGGAAATGTTTAGAATCCTAAAACGCGAAACGCGCCGTTACGCGAAGCGTCAAATTACATGGTTTAAGCGGGACAAAAGAATTCAATGGATTGAGAAAAGTGATGTGTCGGCGGCCCGCGGTATGATTGCCGATTTTCTGATGAAGCGGTAAGAATTTATTGAGCAAGCGGAATTTCTTCCGCGGCCAGGTCAATAATTTTGCCGGTGACCGTGTCCTCGGCAGTGAGATGAGCTTTTGAAAATAGAAGGTTTTGCGTCGGATTAGTCGCGTTGAGGGTTAGTGAGAAAGTAGTATTAAGGACGTCCGTTTCAGTTGGCATTTCAGTAATCGACCAGGTTATTTTTTTTTGTTCCGGATCGTATGTCATCTGGCCGGCCGCTTTGTCTACTGGCGTGAAAGTTACGTTGCCGAACGCCGTTGCCGTAATTGTGATGTTTTTCAAGGAATGGAAGGTGTTGTTGATTACCCAACTGATCAGATGTTTTTCTCCGGCGGCGCCGGCATTGGTAACGGAATCATCGCTCGAAAAAGTAAGATCGGAGTTCAGCGTAAGATTAATGGGGTGGGTGCCGACGCTTTGGACGGTTTTTGCGGCATCTTTGAATTTCACTTCGGCCGAGGCCGTGATCAAGGCGGATTTAATAACGCTTAGGTCGAATTTTTTCGCGTCCTTGATCGGCAATTGAACATTTATCACGACTTCGTCGTTTGGTTTCAGCTTGGCGAGCGCCGGCAGCTGGCCGCTGTTCCAGGAAATTATTCCGCGCCTAGTATTATCATTGATTTGTTCGCCAACGATAGTATTTTGATTTTTATCGACCAGAGCCGCCCAATTGAGCAGGCTGGCATTGTGGTCGGATGGCGCGGTAAGAATTAATTTCACAACCGCGTTGGAAATTTGTTTGGCGCTTTGATTTTTGACCCTAAGAGTGATGTTGAGGGTGTCCCCCGGCCGGCTATCGAAGTCAGAGGCCGAACCGTTTATGGCCAGATTGACGGCGACATCATTTTTTATCAGGGAGGAGGTTAGTTGGGCGAGACCAATTTGGTAATTTTGGCCGCCGGCGCCCTGCATAATTATCAGGCCCTTTATCGGAGCGGTATTGTCGCCGTTGGCGGTATAATTTCCCGTGATGCTGTAAGTTGTCGGGGAGAGATCGGAGGTAGAGGAACTGAACGGGATTATCCACTGGTTATTTTTATCGAACGATGGGGATGAGGAAGTGATGACAAAATTCTGCGGGACCTGAGGAACGATGATCATGGTGTTGTTCCAGGTTGGGGTTTTTTGCAGGTTGAAGGTGTAGACCACATCGGCGCCGACGGAAACTTGATCCGGTCCGCTGATGGTCAGTTTTACCGGCGCCGACGTAATTACCGTAGTCAGCGTCGCCGCCTTTTGAAGTTCGGAATTAAAATTAGTCGGCAAATAGTTTAGAAATATCCGCCAGGATTTTTGATCGTTCAGAGACCCATAGGTGAGTCCGGTGACATTCAAGACGCCTTTTTGGTAAGGTGGAATCGTTCCAAGGTTCCATTCGTTGTGTCCGGCGTTATTCGCGGGCAATGAGCTGCTGAGGAAAATAAATCCTTCGGGGAAATAGGCGTTTAAGACGGATTTTTTTAAGGGTACGTTGGAATTATTTTCATAGGAAATCATGTAGGTGGTGGTGGCGCCGAGACTGAGCTCCGTTGGGCCATTGATGGAGAGGCTTACCTGGTTGTTTCCACTCTCGTTATTTTTATTGGAAGAAAAAAAGAAACCGGCCCAAACAACTGCGGCTATAAATACGCCAATGAAAAGAAAGAGCGCGAGATTGTTGAAGGCACCGGTTTTTTTAATGGAAATTTCACGCGGATTGGAATTTTCGTTGTCGTTATCATAAAGATTGGAAAGCACTTCGGTCAGTTTCTTTCCCCCGAAGGTTTCTTTTACGTTAGACGCGCTTCTCGGTTTTAAGCGTCGGCGCGTGATCCTTTTCTTTGGCGGTTCAATTTGTTCCTCAGGCCGGCTTGGGCTAATTATGAATTCCTCAGACATAAGTTGGTATTAATTATTTTTCTTTAAGAGCACACTCCACGTTTGATCTTGAGTCAGAGGGAACTCCTCAACCTTAAAGCCGTTGCTGGCCGGGGAGGAATGCGCGCCTTTCAGCCAGCTTGGCTGCCACGATAATGGGAAGATGACTTGGCTTTCAAAGTCGCTGGTAATTCCGGACTGTTTCTGCGCCGTTAGCTGATACGGCTGAACGTCGGTTTTAAAATTATTTATGACCCGACCCACGATTGATTTCCCTTCGGGTTCAGTCAGCTTTATCCTAAACGGCAGGCGATAGGAAAATTTTGCTTGACTGGCGCTGCCGGGCTCGGTTATTACCCAATTGCCGAAAGCGGTTTTGTTAAATTCGGCGGTAATTCTGGTCCCGGAAACTTGATCGATGCCAAGCTCATTTTCCTGGCTTAGCAGGAAGGGATCGGCGATTGACGACGAATCCGGCGCGCGGAAACTTTTTTCTTCCGGCCAGGTGAAACCACTCGCTGAAAGCAAGGTGCTTCCGAGCGGCACGTACACCCGGAGAAAATCGATGTTCGGGACGCCGTAAAATTTTTCGGCGGCGATGCCGGTGTGTTCCCTGGTGATGACTACGGTATCGATGATGCTACCGTCGTTTTGGATCACAGCCTCGTGGCTGATGAGCTGTTTCATTCGGGCGTCGCTTTTTTGCCCTTGAAGGTTGGTGTTAACCACCAGCAGATAATCGCTGTCCGGATCAGTCGCCCGGATCAAACCGCCCCAGCCGGAGGATGAGATGGCTGATTCGGCGGCGGCGTCTGTGAAATACGCCTGGATCTCTTTTTGGTTTAACGCTTCTTCAAGGTTGCCAAGCAACGGCAGGACATTCTTCGCGGGAGTTTTTTTAATCAGGTCTAGGATAGTCGGCGCGAGATCGGCCAGGATTTGTTTTGGTCTATTTAGGAGTTTTTCTGGGCCGTTTTCGACTTCATTCTGGATGACTGCCGCGGCATTTTCGGCCGAGAGGTTTAGATTTCGAGTGGAATCCGTGATTGGTCCGATTACGCCGAGCAGGCGTTCAAGGACACTCGCGTTCACGGCGATTACGCCGTCAGCTTTTTCGTTCCAGCTTTTGTTGTAGAACCAGATGATTTTTTTGGCGCTGGCGCCAAAATCCGGAAACCAGTTGGCATCCTGAAATTCCCAGCGTTTGTTGAGGATCGTCAGCGGCAAGGGCGGAACCTCTGAAACAGACAGCTGTCCATTCAGATCATAGGTGCCTCCGGCAGGAATGCTAAAATTAACGACGTTGCCGTCTTTCACGTCGAGAACAGCGAAACTTCCCATAAATCCGCCGGTCGGACGAAGCTCGGCCGGATTCTGAAATATCACCAGGTAGCGTCTTTGTCCTTTGCCGCCGAAAATTTCCTGCAAAGTGTCGTTTAGATTGGCGATATTTCTGAAGTTTTTGACGAGGTTCTGAAATAACGACCGAAAATCCTTGAACTGTTCCTGGTATTCAAAAGGCAAAGATTTTAAATTGACGGCGTTAAGATTTTCGAGCGCGCGCTCGTAATTTGGGTTGGCGGAATTGAGCGTTGATACGAGCTGATTGAGTTTGAAAGTGAGCGTCGTGCTTGGTTCGGAGGCTAGGGTCATTAGGGTCGAAATAAGGTAAGAATTTCCAACCGCGATTTCCTCGCCCGCGAGGAGGACTTTTTCGCGGCTCTCGAGTTCCCCATGCAAAAACGGCACCATGCGGGCGATGGTTTGCAGGATTGTGTGCTTCCCGGAAAGGCTCTCCAGCGCGAGGTTGAATTTGTTTAGCGCCTCCGCGTTGGCAGTCTCCGCCGAGGTAAGGTTTGCCGATTTTAGCGCCACCGCTGATTCCTGCAGCGCCAGAAATCCGGCCGTGCTATTGTCGGAAATACTGGTCTTGGCCGACACGATGTCTTGGTAATAGCCGCGAACTGATCCGGGAACAAATGAAACAAACCCAACCGCCAGAATTAAAAATACCGCTAGACTTTTTACCGCGGCAAAATTTTTGCCGGTTGGAATAGATTCCAAAAAGTGGTGTTTATTTTTATCGGAATTTTCTGAATGATCGAGATCGCTGAAAAGTTTCGGATTGGGGAACGCGGGCGCGGATTTTTCTTCGCGAACATGATAGGAATGAAATAGAGAATCCGGAGCGCTTGCCGGCGCGGAGGAATTTACCGTGTCCCACAAATCAATTTTTTTTGTTTTTAAATTTACCACGTGCGGCGACGCTTCATTCGGAGTATTTACATGATGAACAAAAAAATTGACCATTCTGGTGTTCGAGGTATTTGATACAGAAGAAGAGATTTTTTTGGGGCAGGTTGCCTTGTTATGACCGACGCTGTCGCATTGGCCGCAACGCCGGAGCTGGGGTTTTTTTTGTGACACAGATTACGTAGATATTGTGAAGATTTCGCAGATTCGAAATTACATCTTTGTAATCCGATTATATCCGCGTTATCCATATCTATTATACACTATTTTGGTACACTTCGGAAGTTTTTTTGGCGCAGGTTAACCAACTATACTTGGCGGCGATTTTCTTCCCCAGCATCGATAGTTCGGCGCGAAGTTTTTCATCAGTAAAACCGCTAATTAGTGCTTCAACTAATTCATTAACCTGCGTGGGATTGAAGTAAAGGGCGGCGCCTTCGAGCACTTCGGGCATGCAGGTCGTCAAGGACGCGATTACCGGCACGCCATGCGACATCGCCTCGAGCGGCGGAATGCCGAAACCTTCATAGAGCGAGGGCAATACGAAGATGCTTGCTGATTGGTATAGATCGCTGAGGATTTCATCATCCACAAAGTCCGTAAAAACCGCCAGGCCCATCGCGAACAGTTCGCCATACTTCTCCAGAAGACGATCGTAAAAATAATTTTTCTTTCCTACTAAGACCAGTTGGTATCGGTTACCGGTTTTATCGCAGAAAAGTTGCCAAGCGGCAAGCAAACGGTCTAAATTTTTGTGGGGATACGCGACGCCGACATATAGCGCGTACGGTCTCACGATTTTTGATTCCCCACTTGGGCGGGGCAGGGGAGGGTTGGTCAAGTCGGGGTTTGCCGCCGGATAAGCTATCGTGATTTTATCTTTGGGGACGTGGAGAGTTTTGATTAGATCATTTTTTGAAAAATTGCTGACAGTAATAATATTTATCGCTTTTTTGGCGGCGTGACGCAGGATAATTTTGAAAAAGAAATTTTTGACAAAATATAAAATTGGTCCGAGGGTGCTCGCGCGTCTCGTCGGGAAGTGCAGGAGGAGGAGGTCGTGGATAGTCACGACAAACGGCCGGTTGTAGAAAAGAGGAACATTCCAATGCGGGAAGTGCATCAGGTCGAGGTTGTTTTGACTGATTATTTTTGGAAGTTCAAATTGTTCGCGAAGGCCATACCAAGGTATATCGGCCAAAACCTTCGTGAAGCGTGGATTGGTCGGAGTGTAATCCGACCAGTTTTCCTGACGCAAAAAAATTACAAAATCGGCATCTCCGCCAGCTGGCGGATTTAGTTTCTCAAGATTCAGGATTAATTGTTCAACATAACGCCCGAGACCGCCTTGTTTTGGGCCAAACATTCGAGCGTCGATACCAATACGCATAGCGCGGCTATTATACAATACCATTAGCCAAAAAAGAAAGGCCGCCCTGTACCACGTGGGGTGCAGGGCGGCTGGTGCGTCATGGTGGACGCTGATGTTGCTAGTCGACGCGGATGGTCATCTTTTGGTCGTCCGCGAATACGGCCTTGAACGAAGGCGTGTTACTCGTCGTCTTGACCGCCAGAGTGTTCTCGTACGCCCGAACTTGCAGGGCGCAAATCGGATTCCGCAAGTTGCTGATCTGGATGGTGAGGTTGTTCACGCGGTGGATCACCATCTGAGCACACTCGTAACGGCGGTCTTGCTCCGCAGTTTTGAGGTACAGAGTGTGGAGCCAGCCGAGCTTGAGGTGCTTTGGGTCGTCGATGGTGACGACGAGTTCCTGGCCCTCGGCGCGGACCTCGATCTTTTCGTTCGTGAGTTCGTTGGTAACGAAGACACGCTCCCAGTCGGTGGAGATGAGGAGGCCGAAGACATCAGTGGGGAGAATTTTTCGCCCCTTCTCGTCCGCCTGCTCATGGTTTTGGTCCATGTTTGTTGCCCCTTCGGTTTGGGTGGGACTGCTTTCTACTTCTTGTTTTTCTTCTCTTTCTTCCCCTTCTTCGTGGGGAACATCGCGTTGATCTTGTCGGAGGTCATTAGACCTGCCGTCGCGAGCGCGATGCCGAGCCGGCGGTTGTCGTCGCTGATGTTTCCGCCGCACTTCTCCTTGGCCGCTTCCCTCAGCCTCGTGTCGGCGTCACCTTCGAACCGATTGGCGACCCGCTTCGCGATGGCCAGAGTATTGGCCTGACCGAGCAATTTGAAGTAGTCGACCATCAACATCATGGTAGTGATGTCGACGATCATCTCCCCTCGTTCCGCCTCCTTCTGGAGGCGGAGCTTCTCGGTCTCGACCTTCTGCAGTTCGCGCTGTTCACGCTGCGCGGCCGTTTCGGGCATCTTGCAGAGCTCGATCATCCGGCTGTCATTCATGAGAAGCGGCAGGACGTCTCTCTTGTAGATGTCCGGAGGGCAGAAATTATGCCGATTGTCCGGATCGACCCAGTAGCCGTCCTTGATGATCTCCTTCAGGCGGTCGATGGCGCGCTGGATGGAATCGCACTTGTTCTTGAGAGCAAGCTTGTCGCCTTCAGATTTGGCCGAGCTCATGTCACCCACAAACTGCCTCTTCACACCGATCAACGCGCCAGCGAGACCGCTCGCGTAGTGATGGGTGTCCAGGTCGAAGACGCAATCGGGGAACTTCGTGCCGTATTTCGTCTTCAGCTCGGCGAGGCGTTCCTCGCGGGTCGGGGGCTGCCTCGGGGCCATGGCCGCGATCTCGTGGAGGGAGAGCGTTTTGACCGGAGGCTTCGGCGGGAGATTCTGGTGAAGGGAGGCGTTGGCCACCTTCATGATGTCGCTGGCCAGACCCTCGCGGATCTGTTGCGCCTCCGCTTCGGCCTTCGCGATCTCCGCGGCTTCCTTCTGCTTGAAGATCGCCAGCATCGTCTCACGGAACCCCTTCACCTTGAAGAGGTCGAGCGTGGCCCTGCTGTCGAGCTTCTTCGCCACTTCGAGCAACTGCTCGTCGGAAGGCCCCTTGGCCTCCGGCTACACGACGAGCTGCAGAGCGGTGGACTTCGTTCCGTCGGTTCCGTTGGCCATTTGTGGACTTCCTTTTTTGGTTTAACTTCACCGTCCGATGGGACGGTCGGAAAGTATATCAAAAATAGACGCCTTTGTCAAGCGTCGGCTGGTTTTTTAAAGGTCTTTTATTTAAGCAAGCTAAGCCAATCTTGAGACGATTTTTCCCAGTTAAATTTAGCCGCTTGCGCCCGCCCAAGGATAGAAAAACGTTCGGCAAGAGCAGAAGAGTTAATAATTTTTGTGAGGCCGAGCGCGATTTCACTCGAACGATGCGGATTGACGAGGTAGGCCGTGCCGGCGGTGATTTCGGGGAGAGAGGAACGGTTCGAGGTGATGACCGGGGTGCCGTTCTGCATTGCTTCGAGGACCGGAAATCCAAAGCCTTCATAGAAACTCGGGTAAACAAAAACCGAGGCCGCGCGATAGAGCGCCGGTTTATTATTTTCCTCGATGAAGCCGAGAAAATGAATTTTGTCACGAAGCGGCGACCGTCTCGTCAGCGCTTTTACTTCCTCATTTTTCCATCCCGGCGCGCCGGCGATAACCAGATCGTGCGGAACATTAAAATTATGAAAAGCGGATTCGTAGGCGGTAATTAGTCCGGCAATATTTTTTCGCGGTTCGAGAGTACCGAGAAATAAAATAAACTTTTCCGGAAGCGTAAGATTGGAATTTATTTTTTTGCTATTTTCAGGATTCAGTCCCGGATAGATGACGCGAACTTTATCTTCTGGAATGTGATAATAATTAATAATATCGCGTTTGGTGTTTTCCGATGGTGTGAGAATTAATTCGGCCTTTTGGCATTGAGTTTTTGGGGAGGTGAGACGATGCCACCAGCGTTGCTTCATTGTCAGAAATTCCGGGAACAGATCGTAGGTCAGATCATGCACCGTTAAAATATGTTTGGTTTTTGTCGAGAGACAGGTAAAATTTAAATGTGGAGAGAAAAAATAATCCAGGCGCGGCAGTTCGAAGCGTTTCATAATCAGGGAATCCAATTTTGGATATTTGAAAACCTTGATCGCGAAGTTAAAAAGTTTGTTCGGGTAGCTGGTTTTTAGAAGATGGATATTTGGACCCGTAAAATTTGGCAATATCAGCGCCTGGCCTAGAAATGAATTATAAAAAAGATAGTAATGATTCTCTGAATCCGAATTTAGAATTGCCGTGAGTAACTCAAAAGTATACTCGCCGACGCCGGTGCGATGAGGGGAGAGGAGACAGCGAAGATCAACGCCGATATGCATATATTAATATAGAAGTGTCGGTTGGTAGAGACCTTTTTGAAATTCTTCAAAATGGTGATTGACGTAGTCGAGGATCTGTAATTTGAAATTTTCGGTGCGGAATTTACCGG
>CAYHHR010000015.1:0-19597 GCA_964356495.1 uncultured Gammaproteobacteria bacterium
AAAATAAAAAAAATTTTAAAAAAAGTTTGGGCGCTTGCTTTTTTGATAAAACCCCGCCCGCCGCCCCGGCCTCCGGCGCGGGCGGCGGCCTTCAAGGCCGCCGCCCTGCTTTTATTCAGAAAAATTTCAGAAACAAAAATCACAAGAAAAAGTGTCGGCAACCCTCCAAGAGGAGGAAATAAAATACTTCCGACAATAAGCCCGATAAAGCCGTTTATAATCGACTGCTTTTCGGCCCCAGCATATTTCGCACCTAAAACCCCAGCCGAGTAATCAACCAGATGTGATAAAACGAAAATTATACCGAGAATACCAATCTCACCCGCCTGCAGATGCTGAAAAGCATCAAAAATTCCGTAAATCAGTGCCACGATAAACATATATGTTATCGCCGGAAATATGGGTATTAGCACCGCCAAAACCGCTGGGAACAGCATGACTGTGAAAATGATTGTGAGAGTCAAATGTGACATTTAGTTTCGATTAAGATGCTCCCACGCATATTCCCTATCAGCACCAACTTTTTTGCCGGGATTAAAAATATTCAATGGGTCAAAAATCTTTTTTGTTTCCTCAAACAATTTCATAATTTCCGGTCCGTACATCATCGGCAAGTAGGAACTGCGAATCAACCCGTCATTATGCTCACCGGTTATCGTACCCTTAAATTCCATCACAAGCGCATACACCTTGTCAGACAATTCCTTGATAATTCGCACACTTTCATCCTTTCGTAAATCCATAAGTGGAATTATGTGGAAATTACCATCGCCCACATGTCCGGCAATCGTATACATAATTTTGTAATGCGAAAAAATTTCCTCTAGCTTTGGAAAAAATTCAGGCAAAAATTCCGGACGCACCACAAAATCGTCGATAAACGGCGCTGTCCGCAAATTACTCAAGTGTTGGCGCAATAAATTGAAACTCTCCCGCCGAAACGTCCAATACTTTTTCGCCTCGGCATCATCCTTGGCAATTTTAGTCTTCAGATGAAATGGCTGTAAAGACTCCCTGGCTTGCTCAGCCTTTCTCAGAGCATCCTCCTTTGTATCCCCAGAAAACTCAGCAATTAAAATTAACTTCGGTACTCCACCAGTAAGCACCATAAGGAATTCAGGCAAAAACTGAAAGGCTAGCTTGACCATATTGCCATTGAGCTTTTTTACAATGGCGGGAAAAAGTTTGAGGGCAATTTTGAATGTATGATCATCAAACGACTCAAAACTTTCTGGCTGAAATTTCAAAACAGCGTTAGTAACTTCGGCCAAAGGCTTTAATGTTGGCAAAAAAGCAACAAGAAGTGATGTGTATTTTTTAGGCTGAATCAACTTAAATTTTATCTCGGTAATAATGCCGAGTGTTCCCTGGGAACCCGTAATGAGCTTGGTTAGATCAAAAATACCTGTGGCTTTGTCGTACACATTCCACAAAAAATAGCCGGCGGAATTTTTCGAAACAGCTGGTTTGGCTTTCTTGAGAAAATCATAATTTTTCGTGATCAACTCAAACATCTTCCGACACACCTCCCCCATAAAATCCGTCCGAGTGCGCTCTTTTTCAATTTCAACAATACTCATCGGCCGAAATGCGTACTCGCCCCCATCTGCCAGCACCATTTTCACTTGCCGAACATAATTTTCGACTTTACCATAAATCAACGTTTTTTCACCTCCGGAATTATTAGCCACCATGCCTCCGACAGTACACAAATCGCGCGATGCAGGATAGGACGGCATCAACAATCCTTTTTCAAGTGTCGCTTTTTCAAAGTCACGATAATAGACTCCGGGCTCGGCAATAGCATGCCCCGACCCCACTTCTTTGATTGTATTAAAATGCGGCAAAAGATCTAAAATGATAGATTCGGAAAGTGGACCCCCCGACATATCGGTGCCGGCCGACCGAGCTGTCAAAGAAATGTTTTCTCCTGCGACTTTTTTTTGCCGCGCAAACGAAACAAGATTTTTAATATCAAACACGTCGCGAGGCGCCACAACAAGCGTGGGCTTCACTTCAAAAAGGCTCGCGTCATGGCTCGCAGCCACAAGCGTTTTTTCGTCAGAATAAATTTCGCCTTTGAAGAATTTTTTAATTTCTGGTTCGTAATTCATAAGATAAATATACGAAAATACGAATTAAACGAATATACGAAACAATACGAACGCCGAAATGGTATCAGAGAAATTTTCGTATATTCATCCCCTTTCGTATGTTCGTATTTATTGTATCATTTTTCGGATTGCCGCGAGAGTATCCCCAGGATGAGAAACCTGAAGTGTCTCGCAAACACCGACAACCGTCTCATCATTGCCGCCTGGGAATAAGGCGTCTCCAATATATAGCGCATCTTCTTTATTCCAACCAAGCGTTTCGAGCAACCGCTTCACGTTATAGCCCTTGTTTTTACCGCGTTCAAAATAATCAAAGCAAGTTGTACCGCCGATCTTTATCTCAAGAGTTTCTGAAACAAACGGAATCTTAGACAAAACATCTACCCTTCTTTCAGCTTTTGGATCAAACTGTTCTTTTTTTTCAAGATTAGCGTTGTGACCAAGCAGACTAAAAGAAATCTGACATCCGCGGTCCTGAATCAAATCACCTTCGTCCGCTCCCACAAGCAAATGCCCAAATAAATTTTTTATGTTTTTGACATGTTCCAAAACCTCCTTTTTTTGATTCTCTGATAGGGTATTCCGCCACAATTCGCTCTGGTCGGGAGCTTTGGCATAGTTACCATTTTGCGCAAGCATAAAAATATTGCCGAGAAAATCCGGCGTTACCTGCTTTAGTGTCTGCTCAGCCGTAGCGCCAGAAACCGTAATCACATTCTTAGCCAAGGCAAGCCTCATCAAAGCCTCCTTCATCGAAGGCTCTATAAGAGACCGACTGCGGGTCAAGGTTTGATCTACATCAAAAAAAACATGCTTAAAGTTCTTCATAGAAACCTTACTCCTTCCTCCAATAGGGCTGGAAATTTAAAATCTGCTCTACGAGGACTTCAGATGATTGTCGATTAAAACAAAGCCCCCGATCATCAACATAAACACTGGCGACCGGCTTCGAACCAGTGGCATCAGGAAACAGCGGATTGTCATTTATATAATCAACCGGGATAGCGTGTTTGTTACAATAGTCCCGTATTAAATCAGTGCTTCGAGTAGAGCAGACAATAATTGTGTGTCCAAGACCCTTCAGTGTACGAATTGTTTCAACAATTTCCGGTATAGGTTCACCTGTATGCTCCAACCCAGCAAAACCATGATACTGCGATATTACTCCATCGAAATCGAAGGCAATGGTTCGTGGTTTTTGGTCTGTACTCATAACGTACTAGTATACCAGACCGGGCGTCTTTTATATCAACTTGACTTTCCCCGGGATTAAAACTACTATCAATAGATGATTTTGCAGTGCCCAATCATGAATAAGAAGAGCAAGAAGATCCCGACCCATCGAGGGCTTATTCTTGTTATTTAATTCGCACTGTCTCTGAAAAAATAATGATAAGAACAAGCCCTCGACGGGGCTTGTTTTGTTTAAGTCACAACTAAACAAAAACAGTACACACAACAACGAAAGAACATTGACATGAGCACAGCAACATTCCGAGGCACCTACACCGCCCTAGTTACTCCGTTTAATAATCAGGGCAAATTCGACCGCCACCAGCTTGAAAAGCAAATCGAGTTTCAAATCGCCGGAGGAGTTCAGGGTATCGTCCCTGTGGGGACCACTGGCGAATCGCCGACCCTATCGCATCAAGAACATGGCCGGGTCATTCAAATGGCGGTCAAAATAGCTCATGGACGAGTAAAAGTCCTAGCTGGAAGCGGTTCAAACTCGACAGAGGAGGCAATACAACTGACCCTAATGGCGGAACGCTATGGAGCAGATGGCTCGCTCCAAGTATCTCCGTATTACAACAAACCAACACAAGAAGGTCTGTTTCAGCATTTTGACGCAATCGCGCGATCAACTAAGTTGCCAATCATTCTCTACAACATACCTGGACGATGCATGGTGGACATAACCGTCCCAACTGTGTGCCGTCTGCGTGACAAACGGACAAACATTGTCGGCATCAAAGAGGCCAGCGGCAGTTCCGATCGAGTAACAGAGTTGCGTTTGAAACTCGGAGAAGATTTTACAATTCTCTCCGGGGATGACTCACTCACTCTGCCGTTTATGTCGGTTGGCGCAAACGGGGTAATCAGTGTCGTATCCAATGTGTTACCCGCGTTGGTTAACGAAATGGTTCTAACCATAGAACAGAGTGTTGCTGTAGCCCAAAAAATCCATGCTCAACTCTACCCTCTGACCAAATCTTTGTTCCTAGAGGGCAACCCCGTTGGCGTAAAATGCGCGATGCGGCTCTTGAAGCGGGATAGCGGATTCGTTCGTTCCCCCCTATCGAGAGCAAGTAAAGCGACAGAAGACGTCATAGGACAAGAGTTGATGGCTCTTGGAAAAATGTTCAAGTTGTAAAAACGCAAGCGGACCTCATCAGTCCGCTTTTTCTTCCCAGTTTTGTTTACGAGCCTTGCGAGTATCTACAAAACCTGAGGACGTCGAGTAGCCTCGACGCTGTCTATATTTATCCCCAAAAGTGGAAAAATTTTGACAGTATAATACCTGAGCGTATAATAGTTTAACTAATAACTAACGTATGCTTAACAAAAAAGATTTATGAGAAATGTAACAATTTATAGTACGCCAACTTGCCACTTCTGCCACATGGCAAAAGATTTTTTCACCGCAAATAAAGTTGCTTTCACAGACAAAAATGCAGCGGCTGACCCTGTTGCTCGCAAAGAAGCACTTACAAAATCTGGCCAAATGGGCGTGCCCGTAATTGATATTGATGGGACAATTGTGGTTGGGTTCAACGAAGCAAAACTCCGCGAGATCCTCGAGATAAAATAAATAAGAGAAAACGCCCCGGCCGGAACGGCCGGGGCGTTTAGTTTTCGTCGCACCAGGAAACAGAGGTATGTGCGACGTCCTCAATTCATTGCAACCACGGAGTACCGTGGGCAAAATTGCACCACAGGGCACTTCTTGTTTCCTAACTCGCTAAGAAGCTCATAAGGAAACAAAGTCGAGAAAAGAAAACCGACCGGGAGCAAAAGGCTCCAGGCCGGTGTTGAAATGGTTGTGAGTGGGGTTTAACCCAATGCCTCATAACCTTCCCTCAGCAATCGTTCAGTATCCGCCCACCCCAAGCAAGCGTCCGTGATGGATTGGCCGTAGCGTAACCTCTTGGGATCCGCCAAGAGTGGCTGGTTGCCTTCGTGGAGATTGCTCTCAAGCATCGCACCAACAACCACCGGACCCGTCTTACGCTGTGCAACGACACTCTTCCAGACAAGTTCCTGAAGGGCGTGCTTTTTACCGCAATTGCCGTGGCTACAATCAACGATGAGCTCCTCAGGCACACGCGCGGCACGAAGCGTTGCAACTGCTTCATCCACATTAGCAATGCTGTAATTGGGACCGTGTTTACCGCCACGCAAGACTGCATGACACCACTTGTTGCCTGTGCTTTGAATGATAGCCGTGCGACCGTCAGGATCAATTCCCAGGAAACTGTGTGAGGAGCGCGCGGCGCTTATTGCGTTCGCGGCCGTCTCAATACTGCCATCCGTGCCATTTTTGAAACCGACAGGCATCGACAGCCCGCTTGCCATCTCGCGGTGTGTCTGTGACTCTGTGGTGCGAGCACCAACAGCGGCCCAACTCACAAGATCAGCGATGAATTGTGGAGTAATCGGATCAAGAAATTCAGTCGCCACCGGCATGCCGATGCCAACGATGTCGAGAAGTAGCCTGCGGGCAATTTTCAGACCTGTTTCGATATCGTTTGAGCCGTTCAGGTGCGGGTCGTTGATAAGACCCTTCCAACCAAGAACGGTGCGAGGTTTTTCGAAATAAACCCGCATAATGATTTCCATCCGATCAGCAAACTCGTCACGGATCGGGGCTAGGTGGCGGGCATATGCTATCGCCGCCAAGGGGTCATGAATCGAACAGGGGCCGGCAATCACCAACAGTCGCCGGTTCTTCTTGTCGAGAATATCTTGCACCCTTTGGCGACCAAGAATGACCGTCTCGGCGATGCATGGAGTAATCGGCAACTGTCCGGTAAGATCGCGTGGTGTGATAATCGGACGGGTAGCCTGAATGTGCCAGTTGTGCGTGCTTTGCATAGTAGTTTTGCGTTTTGGGTTCACTGCATTTTAAATTGTCGAAGACCTACTTTTTATTTCCGCCAAGAAACAAAAACGAGCCCTGTTCTAGAGCTCGTTTTTGATTTCGTTTGTGAGAGAGATTAACGAGAGCAAAAACCAACTCTAGAATTTAGAGCCCAAAAGAAGCTAAAATACATAAAGTTGGTGGTTCCAGATGTCATAAATTTATTACAAGTAACTATACACCCCTCACAGAAAAAGGCAAGGCCCCCGAAAATTGTGGCAATTTTCGGGGGCACGATTCTTATACATTTTAGAACGGCTCAACAGCCTGTTGAGCCGTTCTTTTTGGCTCTACAGAGCCGTTTTTAAAATTGGCTATTTCCGGCTAATATGCCTTGTAAAAAACCTTACTGCCGTAGCGCAAATCAACATAATCAACCGTGGACAAATCACCTGCCCCACCGAGATTGGGATCGGAAATAATAGCCCTAAAATTACTCAAAACCGAAACGAAATCGGCATCGCGACCAAAAATTAGGCGTGGTCCGACCAAGAGCTTTGCCTCAAAATCGGTGTCCGTTCGCTCGCGAAAAAACGAAACCGGGAAATCACTGTCTGCTAAATCTTTAGCAAAATCCAAAAGTGCGTAGAAATACTCAACCGAGGCGTATTCCTGTCTGATCGGATCCCCTTTGGATTTCGCTGAATAAAATTTCAAATATTTAGTAGTAGAGCTACCGAGTATTGAATCCGGAGCAAAAATAAATCCATCTGCATCCAAGACAAAACAATGCTCAGTAACGCTTTTTGTAACTGTCGACGACTCCGCCTGACACCACAGTGCTTCAGGCGTCCGTTCAGTCAGCCTTATGGTAATTGCGTGAAGATTTTTAAAACTAATGGATACTCGCTCAACCTGCGGAAATAATTCCAAAATTTTGTTCTCAATCGCACCTTTTGGATATAAAAGAATGTTCGCTCGAGATGCTGTGTACAAATAACGCCCAATCAAAAATTCTTCGGCCAAATCAGTAATTTCAGTCGGTACAATTGTCTTTGCACCCTCCACCTCCACATCACGAATAGTCACCCATTCATGCCCAGAAAGTAAAAATACCGATCCCCAGGCACCGAGCACACAAAAAATGACAAAAAAAGTCCGCCACAACAATGCGATCCGTCGCCTCTTGGCGAGCCGAGCAGATTTTAAATTGTGTGTCCGACCATGCATCGTAATCTATAGGGAGATAAAATGTTAGAACCGAATAAATGACCCGAGATGCGAGGCGCCGGCGAGGCTTGCGACTAAAATGTATGTTTATTACATTGCGGGAGCAAACGGAGCCGGCAACAATGCATATTGGGTTATTTATTTGGTTATAACTGACTTGCCGAAATATTTGTGGAGCACCTCTGGAATTTTAATCGAACCATCCGCCTGCTGATTATTCTCCACAAGCGAAACCAAAATACGAGGTGTTGGGATCGCAGTATTGTTTAGCGAGTGAGCATAACGAGTTTTCCCTTCCGCATCCTTGTAACGAATATTGAAACGACGACACTGAAAATCGTGGAAATAAGAAGCAGAAGAAATTTCACGATATTTTTGCTCCTTCGGCACCCAAATTTCAATATCATACTTTTTCACCTGACCCAGACCAAGATCGCCGCCGCAATTGATGACGGTGTGATACGGCAGACCGAGTGATTCTATAAACGCTTCGGTGTTGGCCTGCAACTCCTCGTGCAATTTCACCGATGTTTCGTGATTGGCCTCGCACAAAATTACCTGCTCAAATTTGTGAAACTCGTGCACCCGAATCAAACCCTTGACATCTTTGTTGTAACTGCCGATCTCGCGCCGAAAACAAGGGGAAAAGGCCAAATATTTCAGCGGCAATTTGGAAAGATTGAGCACTTCCTCGGCATGAAAACCCATCATCGGCACTTCAGCGGTGCCGGCAAGCGCGTCACCATCCTGGGTCATATAAAAATCCTCAACATCGCCCGGAAGATGTCCCGTGCCATATAAATTTTGTTTTCGTACAATCACCGGCGGAATGACAAGTGTAAAACCGCGGGCGCCAAAAAATTCGCGCGCATAATTCCAAATCGCAAAACACAATTCCGCACCTGGGCCGGTCAAAAAATATCCGCGAAAACCGTGCACCTTCACTCCCCGCTCGAAATCGGCCATGCCAAGCGCGGTCATGAGCTCCAGGTGATCTTTTGGTTCAAACGTAAAGTTCGGCTTTTCACCCCAAACTTTCACTTCGGCATTTTCTGAGTCAGTTGCACCTTCTGGAACCGACATATCTGGAACATTTGGAACCTGGAGCATTAGAGCCTGCCAATCCTTCATAATCACTGCGAGATCCGCTTCCTCTTTTTGAAGCGACTCTTTCAGGATTTTCATTTCCGCAATCAATGCGTCGCGTTCGTCTCGAATTCCTGCTTTAGCAATTTTATCGTTAAAAGAGTTTTGCTCGGCGCGTTTTTTTTCGGACGAGCCCATCAGCTCGCGACGACGATCGTCGAGCGCAATCAAGGCATTAATATCGACAGTAACGCACTTTTTCTTGGCGCCCGCGATCACTATGTCTCTATTTTCTCGAATAAATTTAATATCAAGCATGGGGAAGAGTGTTTAGTATATAGTAGGTAGTATATAGTATTGAGGACAAGAAAAAAAGCGCCCCGAGACAAATTGGGGCGCAAGAGATTGACGGGAAGAAAAGCTACTAGGTCTCCGCGGGCTAACCAACCTCGCATCCCGCGCAGTAAAGCTCGTAATTCGTCAGCGGTGCCGAGGCAAGAGCGACTTTTGCAAAAAGTGCACGCCACTCTTCAGATTCGCGACTGACCTTGCCGCGAAGAGCGTCGAGTTGACGACTGAGCTCATTATACTGCGCGAGAAGAGTGGCGAACGGTAGTGGTTTTTTGGGATTCAGTGGTGTGCTCATGGGATGGAGGTGTTAGTGTGAACTAGAGCTCGCACACATACGCAAGCTCAAACTATACTATAATAATAGTAATGCAAAAATTGCCGAGTAACAAGTGGCCTTCTCGTCTGAAAGAAATCCCCGACAAGCCAAAAGAACTTTGGATCGAGGGGCGATTGCCGCCCGACGAGCATAAATATCTTTGTGTCGTTGGCGCGCGCAAATATTCGGAGTACGGAAAACAAGCGGTGGAAAAATTGATTGCCGGCCTTCGCGGATATCCGGTCGTTATCGTCTCCGGGCTCGCCCTCGGCATTGATTCAATCGCCCACCATGCGGCACTCGACGCGGGGCTCACTACCCTTGCCATACCGGGTTCCGGCCTCGACCCAAGCGTGCTGTATCCCGCCAGCCACCGGCAACTGGCCGAAAAAATTGTGGCGAAAGGCGGCGCGCTTCTTTCAGAATTTGAACCTGATTTCAAAGCCACCCCATACAGCTTTCCGCAACGCAACCGAATAATGGCCGGACTGTCAGACGCAGTACTCGTAGTTGAAGCGGAACTCAAATCGGGCACCTTGATTACCTCAAAATACGCGACCGAATACAATCGTGATGTGTTCACAATCCCCGGCTCAATATTTTCGAGCACATCTGCCGGCCCTCACATGCTCATCCGACTCGGCGCAACACCGATCACCTCATCTGCAGAACTACTCGACGCTCTCGGCCTGGCTCCAACTGAACCCTCCACCCTAAACCCTAGCACCTATAGTGATTGTTCTCCCGACGAGCTAAAAATTATCGCTCTCCTCCAAACACCGACCTCTCGCGACGAACTCATCCGCGCATCGGGTCTCTCCGCTCGCGAAACCAACACCGTACTTTCAATGATGGAAATAAAGGGACTGATTAAAGAGAGCTTGGGCGAAATACATTTAACGTAAATTGAGAGCCCCGCCATATACGCCATAGCGCAGATGATATAGTTTGATTAACGGCTCAGTAGTAACCACTGAGCCGTTGTCCCCGTTTGCAACTGGCGGAGGCTTACCGGGGTTATACAATAGTAGAAGTTGGTACGGCAATGGACAAAGCGCAATGCGGGAGGACCCGACCGCAGGTTGATCAGTGACCCGGCACTGATTGAACCCAAGGGCTTCGGCCCCGGTCACCGTCGGTGGCAATTATAACCACCCGCCTCCCAATGGTCGCATCGCGACCGCTCGCAACGGTCCTTGTGCCGAAAGCAACAGTTGCGGCTACTCCGCAAGGACAGCCGCAGCGACCCCGGAGTTCCGCAAGGACTCCGGGTGTTTTCGTTCCTATATTTAAAAAATAGAAAAATGAACCGCCCCGCGGCAGAGCCGACGGGGTATCAGGAGCATTCGCTTCACTCATCCTGATACGCGGCAGAGCCGGGGGGTATTCACCGATTAGCTCCTCGGCTCGGAAATGGCAAAATCAGAATTTTTCCATTTCTTCTCTCGCCCTACGTCGCTAATAAAATATTGGAAAATATAAGAATCGCAAAAAACGAAAAGTAACATATCTTATGCTATAGCATAAGATATGTTACTTTTCAGATTATTAGTTTTTATTTTAAAACAATGAGATACATTTTGACTTTTATCCGCAAGGGAGTATTGTTCTAGCCGACAGGGTGAACAACATGTGGTTTGATAAGTTCTGCACATGGGCTAGGCTAGCTTCATACTAAACCGTATTGGACTTGGCCGATGCTTGCCTGTCTCGACCCCGGGGCGATCACGTTCGCTCCGGGGTTCTCTTTTTTATAAATTTTTGACACAAAATGTAAAGATGTGCTATACCTACCCTTAGACAGATGTCTCTAAACAACTGGGTCTTTGCAAAGACTCGCAAATAAGGAACACCCCTAATGAACCCTCCTACCTACCGCACTGCTGAAAGTTTCCGACAATGGCTCGGGCGCACAGATGTGCCTCCGACGAAAGACTTACTTGATTGGTGTTACTACGGTTTTGGCCGAGGGCGGGGCGCAGATGACCCGAACCACGAACTGTTCAAGGCTCTGCCCGAAAATGGAACTGGATCAGTGTCGAGGAAAAAGCTCGCTCTTCGAATTGCCCGTGCCCTCAACGAGCGTCCGGATCTCGCGTTCCCCTATCCCGGCTATGACAAAGCCCCGGACCATCTGCTCTACGACCTACTCTCCCTTGCCACCAATCTCGCCTGTCCAAACGAACTGTTCCGCTCTCTTTGGAATGTTCGAGAAGCCCTCATGCACAAAAACATGGTAAACTGGCCGAGAACACGAATGGCACTGACCCATGCACTAATTAGCAATCAACTATACCACCCCGGACTCCAGGAGGTCTGGCTAGCCATGACCACTGGACAAGGCGATTCCGTTCTGGTTGGCCCTCCGTGGATAGGATTTTGGGGCATCGGCATGATGCCGGGGACAGAGAAGGAGCGTCCCGACGAGGCAGCAGTGAGCCAGGGGCTTTTGAACTTGGCAAAATGGTTTTTCGCTCATGATCCGGAGCATAGTTACAATCGTTTTTGCGAACAGGCATTCTGGCTGAGAAAACTTTGGAAACTACCGACTGATTACTTCGTCTTAATGGCGGAAAAATATCAGTGGGCTCAAAAAGGGTGTCCGTGGAACTCAACTGAAATCGCCAGCATGCTGTCCGAAGCCTGACAATATTCTCAATCGCCCTGATCGATTTTCGGGGCGGTTTTTCTTTTCAAAATTTGCAAAAAAAATTACTTCTGTGTAATACTTACCTTTAATTATGAAATTATTGATCGTTGAGTCGCCGGCAAAAGCGAAAACAATTTCAAAATATTTAGACGGGAAATATACCGTCAAAGCTTCTGTCGGGCATATTCGTGACCTACCAAAAAGCAACAAAGCTGCCATCGATATCGAAGGTGGTTTTATTCCTAATTACGAAATTTCTAAAGGCAAAGAAAAAGTGGTTGCTGAAATCGAAGCGCTCGCCAAAAAAGCTGATGAAATCCTGCTCGCGACCGACCCCGATCGAGAAGGTGAAGCGATCGCCTGGCATTTGGCCGAGCTTATCGGAAGCAAAAAGGCAAAATCAATACAACGCGTCGTTTACCATGAAATCACCAAAGAAGCGATTGAGGACGCACTCAAACATCCCCGACCAATCGACCAAAACTTACGACAAGCACAGGAAGCGCGTCGCGTCCTCGACCGTCTTGTGGGCTACGACCTTTCCGGCCTCATTTGGAAAAAAGTCCGCTACGGCCTATCGGCTGGACGAGTGCAGTCCCCCGCCTTGCGTATATTAGTAGAGCGCGAACGTGAAATTCGTGCGTTCAAGCCGGAACAATTCTGGGTTATCGAAGCTCTTGTTGAGGGTGAAAAGAAAATCCAGTTTACTGTCATCTGTGTTGAAGAGCCGCGCGATAAAAAATTGGTAGACAAAATTATTGAAGTCGGAAACGCTAAAGATTGGATTGTAAAAGATATTTCCGAAAGTGAAGCGAAGCGTAGTCCGAAAGCTCCTTTCATTACTTCAACCCTCCAGCAGGCGGCGAGCTCACGTCTCGGCTTCGCACCATCACGCACTATGGGTATCGCTCAGAAGCTCTATGAGGCGGGACACATTACCTACATGCGTACTGACAGCACCACGCTCAGCGTCTCTGCCCAGGAAAATATTGCGAGTGTCGTCGGTAAAAAATTTGGCAAAAATTTGTACGAAGCCCGCACCTTTGCTAAAAAAAGTAAAAATGCTCAAGAAGCGCACGAGGCCATCCGACCTACACACTTCGACCTTGAATCGGCAGGGGTTACTGACGAGGCTAACAGTCTTTACCAATTGATCTGGCAAAGGACCGTCGCGAGCCAAATGACCGACGCAAGGATACTGCGAAGCAAAATTCTCGTTCAAGTTGGCGCCGAAGGTGAAATCCCAAACTTTGCCATCAACGGTACTCGGGTGCTCTCGCCTGGCTGGCTTTTAGCTGATCCGGATGCTCGCGGTGAAGATGTTGAATTGCCAAAAGTGACAACTGGAGAAAAATTAAAACTGATCGATTTGAAAACCCAGGAAAAAGCGACTGAACCTCCACCTCGATACAGCGAGGCGGGCCTAGTGAAGGAACTCGAGAAGCGAGGAATCGGCCGACCATCTACTTACGCCTCAATCATCAAGACCATTGAGGATCGCGGATACGTCACCAAAGAAAATAAAGCGATGAAGCCGACTGACACCGGCGAAGTGGTAAGCGGTTTCCTTGAGGAAAATTTTGCCAACTACATCAGTGATTCTTTCACCGCAGAAATGGAGGACAAGCTCGACGACATCGCCAACGGCTCACGAGAGTATTTAAAAACACTCAGTGAATTTTACAAGCCTTTTCTCAAAGAGGTAAAATCAAAAGAAAAGTTAGAAAAGGCGACCAATCTTGGCGAGGGTCCGAAAGAATTCCCTTGTCCAATCTGCAAAGGACCGATGATTATAAAACTGGGAAAAGCTGGGCGATTTTTGAGCTGTGCAAAATTCCCGGACTGTCTTGGCGCCCGAGCAATTGACGGCAAAGAACTCGAGGGCCCGAAAGAAACTGGCGAAGATTGTCCTGAATGCAAAAAGGGAAAGCTCATTGAGCGTGATGGAAAATTTGGCCGTTTCATCGCCTGCAACAATTATCCAAAATGTAAATTTATCAAAAAAGACGCAGAGCTTGAAAAGAAAAATTCAACCGGTGTGGTTTGCCCCACATGCAAGGACGGCATGATGACTGAACGCCGTGGCCGCTTTGGGCTTTTCTACAGCTGTTCAAACTATCCAAAATGTAAAAATGCAATAAAAGCCAAGCCGACAGGAAATCTTTGTAAACTTTGCGGAGCCTTGATGATGCTTGGCACAAAAACCATCCCTGAACGTTGCTCGGTAAAAACCTGTCCAAATCACAACCCCCACAAACTCGAAAAGTAAGAATGTGGATGGCTAGACGTGTAGATAGCTTAACTCAGTACATACAAAAGTCTGATGCGGTCGCATTAAACTTTTGTATCTACACCCATTGTTCTAAATACTCAAACCAAATCGCTCTATCAACCACCCGTCATTTTCAATGCTATCGACAATCAAATAAAGTAAATCCTTGCCGATCTTGAAATCGGATTTAAGTAGTGTAACTAAATCTTCGCAATCGTAGGGATATACCCAGACACTATTTTGGAGGCGCACAAAACCAATTGCAACCAGTGTCAACCTTACTTTATCGCGAATATCTCGTTTTTGCTCACTAATATCAAAAATCAGGACTCTCCATTTTTTGTCCCATCGCTTCGGTTTTTTGGTTTTGTAATCAAGCCGTTCGAGTTGCCGAAGTTTTGTTTCGCCCGCTGGAGTGAGACTCAAAAATCCTTTCGCGTAAGCAAGAAGGCCTGCCTTAACCAAATTTTGACGAGAAGTCTTGATAGATTCTTTAAAACGAGGTTTGGGAACAAATCCCATCTTGACCATAGCACCAATTACATTTGGAGCAACTATCGCGACGCTCAGCAAGCCTGCAGTTGCAATTGTTTGTAAAACAATTTTCTGCACGGCAACATTTCGGCTTTTTCTTTTTGAGATTTGCTCCATCTGCCCCATACATAAATTATACACGACCGTGTAAAACTTTTGTATGTTGACACATACCAATAAAGTGTGCCTGACCAAAATTGACAGAAAAATAATCAAGCGTAATATTTGATACGGCCAGCACAAAGTGAACAACCTCAAAGGAAAGGCTCTGCATGCACCCTCCTGAAACTGATGAACAAACATCGGAAACACCTGCCCCTGTCGGCCAAAGTCAGTGGCTGGGAGAATACCGCAGGAAACTGCGTGGAGATGGAGATGGCGGTCCGCATCACCACAGTGAACCCGACCACCTTGAGAACCCCGGTCGCCTCGGCGACTAACCTTCGGTCTTCACAACCTTCCCGAACGCGCACCTTCAGTGCGCGTTTTTCTTTTGCAAAAAAAAGCGCCCCGATCGAAACCGGAACGCTTGAATCAAATCGCCAGAAATCAGCGAACGAAAGTGCGGTAAATTGCCCTCACCGCTTTCTCGTAGTCACAGTTTCTAACACCGATTATAATGTTCATCTCGCTTGAGCCCTGATTGACCACCTTGACATTAATGTTCGCTCGAGCGATCGCGCGCAAAACCCGTGCGCTGGCACCAATTCGATGAACCATGCCACGGCCCACAACAGCAATCAGGGCCACCTCTTTTTCAACCGTAACCCGGCCCGGGGAACAGACCCTGGTAATTTCCGCAACAACCCCATCGAGTTTATCCCCCAACTGCCTGTCATCGATGATGACGCTAAGGGTGTCAATACCGCCGGGCATGTGCTCAAAACTGATTCCACGCTCTGCAATTACCTTGAGCACTCTTTCGCCAAAGCCGATTTCCTTGTCCATCAGCCTCCTTTGGATTCTGATGATAGTGAAATTTTTCCGGCCGGCGATACCGCTGATTGTTGCATGGCCGTTCTTTACGTGCCGACCAGAATCCGGAACAATTCGCGTGCCGGGATCTTGTGGACGATTGGTGTTGCGAATGTGGGTTTCGATGCCGGCATCTTGAACCGGAAACATCGCTTCCGCATGGAAAACTTCCGCTCCCATGTAGGCCAATTCGCGCAACTCATCGTAGGTAATTAAACGAATGTGCCGAGGATGTTCAACAACCCGAGGGTCGGCCCTCAGAAGGCCAGACACATCTGTCCAATTCTCGTAGCGCCTGGCATTTACAGCCTGCGCCACCAGAGCACCGGTAATGTCGGAACCGCCCCGAGAAAAGGTCTTGATGGACCCGTCCGGAAGCGAACCGTAAAACCCAGCGATAACCGCCCGCCGTCCTTTGAGCGCGGCAGCCAAGTGTCCGTTGTCCGAAGAGTAACGTCCCTCCCGATCCAAATGAATGCACCCTGCCGGATCGATAAAATCATAGCCGAGTGCCTCGGCGAGAATTTTGGCGTTCAGAAACTCACCGCGGCTTGCGAGAAAATCCGAAGTGGCATCAAGATGCAGGTTTTGAGCAATCTTTGCCATCTCGGCATGAATATCGAGAGACAGACCAAGACCTGTGACAATCTCGACGAAGCGGGCTGTAATTGCCTGCTGGATTTCTTCGCACGGCAAACCACTGCGATAGCACCGAGACCAATCCAAAAGCATGTCCGTCACCTTTTTGTCACCAGGGGTCATTTTACCCGGAGCTGAAACTACGACATATCGTCGGGCAGGATCGGCCCGAATAATTGCAACGACCTTACCGAATTGCTTTGCATTAGCAAGAGAGCTTCCACCAAATTTCGCAACAATGCTCATACGCTTTCCTTTGTAAAGAACCGTTTGTTTTTCACCCACAGAACCTCAAGGCCTGTGGAAAACAAAATAACCCTTTTCGAGAGTTATTTTTTGACATCGTTTTGATTAAAGAATCTTTTTTAAACAATGGCAAGAAATAACCCTCGAGTGAGAATCCTAGTTTTAATGATCTTCTTTACAACAAAAAGTGCCAATCTCATAATTTTGAGTGTACCAGAGTGCTTTTTGAAAGGCAAACCTTGCCCCCACGCCTTCATTGGAGTAGCATAGATAGCTATGATAACTACACATGTAGATGAACTCCTAGACCTGCTCCAGCGTCCATCCGTGGCCGACAGCGCCCTGATTGCCAAGGCGTATAGTTTTGCTGAAAAAGCCCACGCGGGCCACAAACGATCTTCAGGTGAACCCTACTTCTTCCACCTTTTTGAAACAGCCAAAACTCTTGCCGAACTCGGCATGGGAGCCATAACCATTTCTGCCGGACTTCTCCACGATTCAATTGAAGACGTTGATGTAAAATCTGAGGTAATCGAGCGCGAATTTGGAAAAGAAATTCGCTTCTTGGTGGAAGGAGTAACAAAACTCGGTAAACTCCACTACGGCGGAAGCGAACGCTACACGGAAAGTCTCCGAAAATTGTTCGTGGCAATGTCAAAAGATGTCCGCGTACTTATCATCAAACTAGCTGACCGACTTCATAACATGAAAACTATCGGCGATCTGCCGAAAGAAAAGCGTGACCGAATCGCCCTTGAAACCCTGGAAATTTACGCTCCACTCGCCTACCGACTCGGCATTAGAAAAATAAACCGTGAACTGGAAGATTTGGCGTTCCCTTATGTAAATCCAGAGGAGTATGACCGTGTCAAAAAATTACTCAAAACAAAAAGTCATGAAAAAGTGCGCCACTTGGAAAAATTTCATAAATCAGTCAAGCGCGAATTGGCTCGAGAAGGAATCATTCACACGCACAGCAGTTATCGCCTCAAGGGATTATACAGTCTTTACCGAAAATTACTTAGAAAAGAATGGGATATTGAAAAAATATATGACATTTCAGCACTTCGCATAATCGTTCCTACAATTTCTGATTGTTATCGCGTACTCGGTGTGATTCACAGCGTTTGGCGACCACTACCTGGCAGAATCAAAGACTACATTGCCTTCCCCAAACCAAATAGTTACCGAGGGATTCACACAACCATTTTTACGGGAGACGGCGGCATTATTGAAATGCAAATTCGAACCGAGGAAATGCACCGCAAAACAGAATACGGTATGCATTTTGAATACAAAGAAACAATTACAAACCCGAAGCCAAACTTCGGTAGTGTTGCGTGGGTAAAAAGTTTTTTCCCTTCCTTTATTCTCGGTAACAAGGAAATAAAAGCGGAACAAAAAAAGCCAGACAGCGTCGTTCCTCCATGGATTCGGGAAATCGGCGAATACCATAAAGAAGTCACGGGTACGCAGGAATTTATTGGAGATATAAAAACTGATTTTTTCAGTAACCGTGTATTCGTATTCACACCAAAAGGAGACGTAATAGACCTGCCTGCAGACTCAAGTTCCATAGACTTCGCTTACGCAGTGCACTCAGATATAGGTAACCACATGTCGGGAGCTAAAGTAAACGGAAAATTAGTTTCCATAGACACTCCGCTTCAAAACGGCGACATAGTTGAAATAGTTACCAAAACCGGTTCTCACCCAACTGCTAAGTGGCTTGAAATAACCAAAACGGCTATTGCAAAAAAACATATTAAAATGATGCTCGGACAAAATTCTCTTCACTAAAGCGCTACGCGCCCGTGAAAATTATCTTCGGCTCACTTAACGAAAAATTCAAAACTCGTCGCCAGCTCCTCAAACAATTGAATTTTTCTCCTCGCCTAGTAATTTTCAAGGCCGCTTCGCTAACCCGTTCAGAGAATTGTCCTCGCTGAGAGAACACCCCCAACTTAAGAAAGTTGGGGGTGTAAAAGAAACCATGACACAAATTCCGCTATATGCTGAAATTCTTTAGAGAGTAGAGACTCTCGTCATTTTCATCAGCCTCTTTTTCCTCCTTGGTTCTGTCGTCAATTGGTTCTTGTTCAGAAAGAGCGGGGTCCGACTCAGTGCTCGGAGGAACGGAATCAGCGTGAATTTCGGTTGAAACTGATGGCAGAACATTTTTAATCTTCCCCTCTGCATTCATAACCCCCACAATCATCTGCAGGTCTTCATCAGAAAAAAATTCAATTGTAATTTTACCACCGACTTGCTTTCGCTCAATACTGACACGGGTTCCGAGAGACTCCTTGAGCTTAGCTTCCATAGCGAGTGTTTCTGGATCGACACTTGAATTGTGACGACGAACTCGATCAAGGGCAATTTTTCGCGCAATCATTTCCGCCTCACGAACTGTCACTTTTTTGAAAATAATTTCTTTAAAAAGGGTCATCTGCTCCTCTTTACGATCAACAAGCATCAAAAGTGGCCGAGTGTGTCCTTCAGTAATTTTACCTTCCGAAAGAGCGTTGAGCATTTCTTCGGGAAGTGCAAGGATACGAAGCGTGTTAGAGACATAAACGCGGCTCTTCCCCACTTTCGCTCCAATCTCGCCGTGCTTAAATTTAAATTCATCGACAAGACGTTGAAAAGCGCGAGCTCGGTCAACCGCATTTAAGTCCTCGCGTTGTAAATTTTCAATAATGGCAAGCTCGAGCTTCTCACGATCACTCTGTTCATTTGAACGAATAATAACCGGCACCTGGTCAAGACCGGCGAGCCTGGAAGCACGAAGACGGCGCTCACCGGAAATGAGCTCGTACTCAACGGACAGACCGCCGTCTTCTTTCATTTTTTCATGACGGGTTACCACGAGAGGCTGGAGTACGCCGTACATGCGAATAGAGTCGGCTAAATCGCGCAATTTTGAATCATCAAACTCATGGCGAGGCTGGTACGGATTCGGATGAACCTTTTCTGTCTCAATCCAAAATATGGAATCGCTAAAAAATTGTGAGGGCATGACGAAATTGTAACACGACAACCAAAAAACAAAAATTGATTTTTGTGCATAATTTTACTAGACTGTTACGATACAAGCCGGGAT
>CAYHHR010000016.1:0-9449 GCA_964356495.1 uncultured Gammaproteobacteria bacterium
TCTCATCGCGTCGGTACTCGAGGCCGGCGGATACAAAGTCGGGCTCCTTAGCACTGTTGAATTTCAGATTGGCGAAAAACGCTGGTTGAATAATAAGAAAATGACCATGCTCGGCCGCGGGCAAATTCAAAAAATGCTGGGGCAGATGGTGAACAAAAAATGTACTCATGCCATAATTGAGACTTCATCGGAAGGGATTCTGCAGTGTCGGCATCTCGGATTGAATTATGATGTGGCGGTATTCACCAATCTCGGCACCGAACATTCCGAACGCCACGGCGGTTATGAAAATTTACGCGCCGCGAAAGGCAAAATGTTCGCGTCGCTATCGACTAAATCAAGAAAAAAAATTAATGGTAAAATTATTCCGAAAGTCATCGTAGCGAACGGCGACGATCCGGAGGCTAATTTTTTTCTTTCATTTCCAGCCGATAAAAAATATTTCTTCAGCCTCGAACAAAATCACGTGGCCGTCGAAGGGGTAGAAGCGGTAGTCGGCAGGATCGAAGGCGAACGCCACGGATTCACGATCGGCGGCGACCTGTATAAATTAAGTTTGATTGGAAAGTTCAACTGTGAAAACGCTCTGGCCGCGGCAGTCGTCGGAAAATCATTTGGAATCTCGCCGAAACAAATTGCGGACGGCCTGCTGATGGTTGAGCTCGTGCCGGGAAGAATGGAATTTATCGATGAGGGTCAGCCGTTCAAGGTGGTGGTGGATTATGCTCACGAACCTTTGAGCTTCACGGCCTTGTTTACCACTCTGAGAAATTTAACCGGTGGAAAATTAATTGCGGTTGTCGGATCGGATGGCGGCGGGCGGGATATATCAAAAAGAGAGCGCATGGGTGAAATTGCCGGACGTTTGGCGGATATCGTGGTAATCACCGACGTAAATTGTTATGATGAGAATCCGTCTGTCATCGCGGAGATGCTCGCAAAAGGCGCGCGCCAGGCCGGAAAAGTTGACGGCAAGGATTTGTTCATCAATATTGATCGGCGCGCGTCGATGAAGCAGGCGTTTAAATTGGCAAAGCCGGGTGACGTGGTGACGGTCGTGGCAAAAGGTACCGAGCCGTACATCGGCGTTGCCAGTGGCAAAAAAATTCCTTGGGATGATCGTAAAATCAGCCGCGAATTAATAAGGGAAATTTATGTATCGTGAGCGAAATTTAGCTCTGCGCGCGGATGAAACAGTGGTAAACATTATTCGCCCATCCGGAGCGAGGCATTTTTTGAAAATTATGCTGGGTTTTTGCATGATAACTATCAACGCTTTTTTTACTTTTTGGCTTTGGCGGCAGGGGATTGAAGGAAAAATATTTTACGCGGTAGTCTGGATGCTGGGGGTTTATCTTTTGCTCTACGGCGCGTTATTTCAGCGTTCAAATTTTTTGGTCGTAACAACCGAACGCGTTTTTGATATTCATCGCGAGTCTTTTTTTGATGAAACAATCTCAGCTCTGTCATTCATTGACATATCAGATATTGTTGTAGAGCAGAGGGGTGTGTTTGCCTCCTTGTTCAATTACGGAATACTGACGCTTCATCCGCGCGAGGGGAAATTTCATTTTGAAATCGATAAAATTCCCGAGCCTGCCAGGGTGCGGAATTTATTATTGGAACGCCGGGAAGGAGCGCGCATGGCAAATCGACTTAAGGAAAAAGACGAAGTCTACAAACGTTTTGTAAATTTTCTGCCTCAGTATTCGGAATCCGAGCTGACTTTGCTTTATGAGAAGGTCCATGGCCAACTTTTGCGTCTCGCGAAGCCCGCTTCGGAAAAACCTTAAAAAGTGATATACTAAACCCAGCCTTTGTATGAACAATAAGACTGGCATGATTGGAAAAATTTTTTCTTCACGCGCGTTTTTTCTGACGGGTGTTTTGATTTTGTTAATTCTAAGCGTGGCTTATCTAAGGGCGTACTATCAAAATTATCAGATTCAGGGAGAAATCAAACAGATGCTTGATGAATCATCGCGTATAGAAAATAAAAATGCCGAACTGCGCGCCTTGCTCGAAAGAGTAAAGCAAAATGACTATGTTGAGGAGAAGGCGAGAACGGAACTTGGGTTAATCAAGGAAGGTGAAAAGGAAACAATTATACTTGGTAATCGCGCAAAATCCGGCAGTGGACAGACCGAAACGACTATGTTAGAATCAAAACGTCTTTCTAATCCACGCGAGTGGTGGAATTACTTTTTTACTCATAAATAAAAGCTATATGAATTCAATTGGAGAAAAAATCAAGGCCTTAACGCAAAAAAAATTAACCAAAAACCAGAAAATTTTTTTAACAGGTTTTTTGGGATTTTTGGGTTTGGTATTATTGGCCGGTCTCGGGACCGGAGTTTATCGGGTCTATGCCCAGACGAAAACAGACCGTTTTACCGTAGCGGTCGCGTCAATCCTCAGGTTGCCGATAGCCAAGGTTAATGGCGTACCGGTGCTATATACTGATTATGCCGATGATTTGAGGGCAATTACGGTGATGCGCGATTATGACAAGGCAAATAATGGCCAGGCGGCCGCGTTGACTGATGAAAAATTATCAGATCAGGTTTTGTTCCGTCAGGTCAACAATATTCTGATCAACGATTTGGCAAGAAAAAACAGTATCGCTGTTGAAGCGAAAGATATTGATAAAGTAAAAACTGACATTCTTCAAAAAGAATTTCAGACTCTGACCGCGGCCGAGAAGGCAATTCATGATCGTTATGGCTGGACACTGTCGATCTTCGAAAAGAAAGTGATCGCGCCTTTTGTCCTACAGGGTAAGCTGGCAGAAAAAATAAAAAGCGACCCCGCCATAAAGGAACAGCTTCGCGCGCGGGCGCAAAAGGTTCTTGATGAAGTAAAAGCCGGTGGAAATTTTGCGACCTTAGCCGAGAAGTATGGCGAGGATGGTACCGCCCAACGCGGAGGGGATCTTGGTTGGTTTGCGAAAGAGGAGATGGTTCCTGAATTTGAAAGCGTCGCGTTTGGGTTGAAAAAAGGAGAATTGTCTCCGACTCTGGTTGAAACTCGTTTTGGTTTTCATATTCTCCAGGTAGAAGATATGAAATCTGAAAAAACCAAGGATGCAAAAGGTAAATCAATTTCAAAGGCTTCGGTAAAGGCCAGACACATTTTGATAATGTTTCCGACCATCGAGCGGTTGCTAAGCGACGACCTTAAAAAAGCTACCATTAATGTTTACGGCAAGGTTCATAATCCGTTTGCCGATTTACTAAAGGTAAAATAATTATTTCAAGGGAGGGGCGCCCGCCTTCGCCAATGCTTCGGCGGGTAAATGCGGGTATAGTATAGTGGTAATATGTATCCTTCCCAAGGATAAGCTACGGGTTCGATTCCCGTTACCCGCTCAAAAATATAGGCTTCGCCGTATATTTTCTTCGCTCACTCGGAAACAAGAATAAATTCTAGTTTCACTCATTCGCTCGAAAATAAAGCGGCCGGAGGTGTGAACACTCCGGCCGTATGCGTTTTGCTTTAGATCATGCCTCCGAGCGACTGAATATAGGCATTTAAGCATTTAGACTTTTGTTCCTTGATGACCTTTGTCCCTTGTTTGGCGTAACGTATCTCGATGTATTTGAAGATAGCGTGGACGGTGAGCTGGACTTGCCGGCTGGACCGTTCCGTATCGGATAGCGCCGGGCCAAAGATTTCATCAAGTTCTTTGTCGTATCCAGGAGCATTAGGAAACGCCAAATTGTCTTTATCGATCTTGACGAATTTCACGTACGCCATGAGCAGTTTGTCGTAAGGCTTGCCGCCGAACTTGCTCATCAGTCGGTTTTTGAAGTCATGCATTTTGACGACTTCGTCCGCGATTACGACGTCCTTGCCGTTTTGTTTCTCGGCTTCACCTGCGAGATTTCTGGCCAGACTACCCCACTGAAGCAGAATGATGCCTTCCCATTTCGGACTGATCGGTTCAGTGTGCCTGAGGAACAGGTATGAGCGGTTAGGTTTATCAAATAGGATGAACGCTGCGATCGCCGCCGGGTTCTTCAGGGTGAGCGCCAGGAACGGGGATTTTTTCAGATCATCCGCCGTTACGACCGGCATAATCAGCGGCTGAGGCATATCTTTATCATCCTCAAGGAGCTGGAACGATGGATTCTCGGCGGAAGGATTATCGAGTTTTGCTGTGACGCTGTTTTTGCGCAAGTAGGCCATTACCTTGGCGGCGTATTCATCGTCCGTTTCATTCACAATGGAATTTCCAGCGGAGAGCCACTCGCCGCGAATCTTCAGAAGTTCCCTGCGGAACTCGCTGTTTTTTCTTTCGGTCTCGGGATCATTTTGGTGTATCAATGCATCAAGAGTCATTGGCCCCAACGAGCCTTCGCTCCTGTCTATGCAGGCCTCGCTATCGGTCGGAAACATCATCACCAACATCGAAATCGCAACCAGTGCTGTTATGACGTGATTCTTCATGGCGTGACTCCTTGAGAAATACAGAGCCGGAGGTGCAAACACCCCCGGCCATTTTATTTTCCCGCTTTTGTTAGTTGAGGCAGCTATTTCTTCGACCCGGAACGGTGTAGGTCGATGTAGACCGCCGCCTTCATATTCTCCGCGAATTTTTTGTTCGGGGAGTTCCTGTCAACGTATCTGAACGCCAATTCCAAGCTGAATTCGTACCAGAGATATTTTCTTTCGAGTTCCCCGGTCGGTTTGAAGACTTCTTCGAAGACCGCGTTAATTTTGCGTTCTTCATCATCCTGGTCCTTTTTGGACATCGGTGTTTTTTTGCGCTCAAGTCTGGTGATTTGACTCATGATTAGCGACGTATATTTCTCGCCGCCAATCTTGTCGAGTAGTCTGTGCTCGAACTCATAGGCGCGCACTTCATCGAGCGCGATTTCAAACCTAGTTTTAGAGGGAGCGTTGCTTGGCAGCGCGTAGTATTGTTTGACGTGCATCCCTTCATGGAGAATTAGGAACGCCTTCCAGGTATTTGATGTTTTCTCTTTATTTTTGAGTATCATCAACGGAGGCGGATCTCCCTGTACGAGATAGCCTACACCATCCATCTCGTTATCAATTGCTTTAAGGTAGGGGAAATCATCAAGCTCATTCCCCTCAACTATGAGCAGCGGAATTGGTCGTTTTTTGTTTGAGTGATCAAAAGAAACAATTTTGGGGCCGATTGTCATGTAAGTGACGACATTGTCGTTCAGAAGATTGCTGATCTCGCGCGCTTCGGCGTCGTCGGTTTTTTCAGCGAGCCAGCTGGCGGCGGAGAGAAATTCCTTCTGGACCTCTTGACGATGTTTGTATTCGGCCTCGATTCTTTGGAAGAATGAGTCAGGGTCACTGCTGGTTGCCTGCTGATTCACGGCAACGTCAGCCGGACGGACGTCGCTCGCGACAGTGCTGCAGGCGAAGGTGAAAATGGCTAATCCCGCCATTATTACGCTTGCGAACAGTTTCTTTGAGTTCAACACGGTGTGCCTCTTTGTTTGGGGTTGTCAACGAACGTCTATTTCGGGTGAATTTCTACTATACCTAGTGGATCTGAACACGTCAATTTTAAATGTCAATACATTCTTGTTTGTAGTGGCTATTTTGCCTTGAGTTAGCCCAAAACCCCTATTTGGCTATTGACAAGTTATCCGTTTTGTGATAAACTCACCCGTTCTGCAAATTATGGATACCTGTTAAAAGGTATCTTTTTTAACAGTAAACATATAAATATGAATACAAAAAACAAGAAAATTTATTCGTTAATTGCTGGGATATTGGTAACGTTCGCGCTTTTAGCGCCGTCAGCGTCATGGGCCAAAGGAGGAACGATACAGCTGGCCGATACCTTTAATCCGTTGGCCTATTTGAGCGATCTTGCTGCTTCGAACCAGCTTGATGCCGATCGCGCGAAAAGATTGGATGATTATTTCGACAAACGCGACATGCCGCTTGCCGGCTATGGCGCGAAATTTGTCGAGGTCGCGCAAAAGTGTAATCTTGATTGGCGGCTTTTACCGGCGATTTCCGTTCGTGAATCGTCCGGCGGCAAACGTCTTATGAACAAGAACCCGTTCGGTTGGGGATCGGCAAAAATTAAATTCTATAACTTTGAGGACGCGATTGAAACCGTAAGTGATAATTTGTGCGGCTACAATTTAGCCACGGCAAAATATTACAAAGATAAAACCATCCTTCGGCAACTCTGGTATTATAACGGTTCGGTGATGCCGAGCTATCCGCAGGAAGTGCTTGATATTATGGATATAATGTAAATGATGAGCCGGAGGTCTGAACTAGACCCCCGGCTTTTTTTTCGACCGAAAAGAGGCGGCTACTCTTTCTTCTTTTCCGCGTCTTCCTTGAGATTGATTTCAAGGAATTTCTTCGCCTTCAGTTCGGCTGCTTCCTTCTTGTCCGGATGTTCTTGATCGATGAATTTGAACTCAACCTCCAGATCGAAAATCTTCATGAGGCATCGCCTCTCAAGCTCATCTGAAGTTCCGAAGATCTCGTCGAAGGCGGCATTCAGGTTGTTTTCATTTTCCAAACGCGCTTTGATGGCGTCCTCAGGTTTTGCTTCCTTAAGGATGGCAATTTGTTCCCGGACCACCATCGCGTATTTTTCGCCGCCAATTTTATCGAGGAACTCTTGCTCGACTCCATAAGCGCGCGCCTCGTCATATCCAAGTTTCAATCCTTCCCAAGGTGAATCGTCATTCAGGACCGAGTAGTAGTACTTGGCATGCGAAAGTTCGTGATGGGCGACGAGCGCCATCCAGAGTCTGGATTTTCCCTTGTCATACTTGATCAAGATGAGGGGAGCGGGTGGATGGGTCACAATCAGGTAACCAACGCCGTCCGTTTTTTCATCTATGGCCTTGATGTCTGGAAGTCCGTCCAGTTCATTCTGGTTCATGACGATCAGCAGATGGATGGGCTGCGCCTTTGGAGATTGATCGAATTGGATCAGTTCCGATCCGATCGGCATGACAGTCACCACATTTGCTTTGAACCAATCGCACCGGCCGCGCGCCTCGGCATTGTCTGTCTTCTCCGCGAGCCAGCAGGTGGCGGAGACGAACTCCTCTTGTAGCTCCAGGCGGCGTTTGTATTCACCCTCGGTCCCTTGAGGATACGAGGAAAGTTGAGCGCTGACTACCTTCGCCGTTGCGCAAGCGACCGCAAGGGAAATCATCGTTGCCACCACTGCAAACAGCAATCGCTTATGCGTGTTAAACATGGCCGACCTCTTCGCTTGAAGTTTCAAGGAACGACTTATCGAGATGTATTTTAACTATACCTAGCTAACACCGGCTGGTCAATTAAAAAGTCAATATTAATAGTAAATTTAAAGCCGGAGGTGTGAACACTCCGGCTGGCGTTTTAGGCGTGGTTGTTATTTTTCCGGCGCCTGTCGTTGTCGCATCAATTTTAGATACGTCTCCGCTTTCATCTCGGAGGCAGCTTCCTTTTCGTCCAGAAGATTTTGGTCGATGTACCTGAAGGCGATTTCGAGATCGAATCTGCCTCGGAGATATTTTCTCTCGTCACCCAAATGATCAGAGGGTCCGAAGATGTCATCGAGCGCGACATTTAGTTTGCGTTCACGTTCGACGCTTACTTCCAACGGCGCTTCTGGAACAGGATGGAACAATCCTCTGATTCCTTCTTGAATCAAAGCTTGGTACTTTTCGCCGCCGAGTTTGTCGAGAAGTCTGATCTCAAGTTCGTAGGCATGGACCTCATCAAACGCGACGTCTGTCGTCGAACGAGATGCCGCGTCGCTCTGAAGCAGATAATAATTCCTAGCGTGCGACCCCTCATGAAGAATCAAAAGTCCGTTCCGCAAACCTGATGCCCGCTTGTCGTACTTAACTATCATCAGCGGGATCGGATGGTATGGCACTAAATAACCGACACCACCTTTCGCGACGTCTATCGCATTGAGAAAAGGGAACTCCTTCAGCTCGTTGCCGGTGATTATGAATAACCAAAATGGTTGGTCTTTTTTTTCCGATCCAAACGGCAACAGCTTCGGTCCAATATTCATCGCGGTGACGGCGTTAGAATTCAGGAAATTGCTAATCTCGCGCGCTTCGTCATCGTCGGTTATTTCTGCCAACCAGCTGGCGGCAGAAAGAAATCCCCGCTGAATTTCCTGACGATGTTTGATATCAGCCTGGACGTCGCCAAGAAATGGAACGGCGATCTCATTTCCAGAATTCGCGGACTGCGATACTGACGGAGCCGCGCATTTGCACGCAGCTCTGCACATAACTCCGAGCGATGCCATCACCACGAACATCAACAGAATTTGAAGCACTGGTTGCTTTTGCTGGTTCTTCACGGTTTGCCTCTTCGGTTGGGGTTTTCAAAAAGCATCTCTTTGATCGTATTTTAACTATACCTAGCTAGCACCGGTTGGTCAATCACCAGCATCAATATCGGAAGCATCGCGCGAGTCATTCGGTTGACAATTGTCGTGAATCTGGATACAATAATGGCCTTATCGCCCCCTTAGTTCAGTGGCAGAACAGTGGTATCGTAAACCTCAAACGTCAGTCCGATTCTGACAGGGGGCTCGACATGAAAATTATCAATTAACAATTACCAATTATCAAATTTGGAAATTTTTTAATTGATGTTTATCTGATACTTGATACATGATAATTGATACTTAACATTTGTTTATGGTATAATGTCTACATATGATAAGTCTCCAAAGCGTTTCCAAATACTATCAACCGTCGATCGCAGTCCTGAAAGATATCAACCTGACTATCAAGCCCGGTGAGTTTGTATCGATTGTCGGGCAGAGCGGAGCGGGGAAGACTACGTTGGTCAAGCTTCTCATCGCCGAAGAGCGTCCCACGAGGGGGAAGATTGAATTAGGGGATTGGGATATTACCAATATCGCGTCAAGCGTCGTTCCATTTTTGCGTCGTCAGATTGGTGTTATTTTTCAGGATTTCAAATTATTGCCGAAGAAAACAGTTTTTGAAAATGTTTCATTCGCGCTTGAGGTATCAAATGCTCCAGGCGCTCGTATCGAACAGATTGTTCCTCAAGTATTAAATTTAGTTGGCCTCGGAGATAAATTTGACCGCTACCCCGGCCAACTTTCCGGAGGAGAACAACAGCGCGTGGTGATCGCGCGCTCGCTTGTGCATCGGCCGAAGGTATTGATCGCCGATGAGCCGACCGGCAATCTTGATTCGATCAATGCCGAGGAGATCATCGAAATTTTGAAAAAAATCAATGAATTCGGGACCACGATCGTCCTCGTAACGCACAATCGCGAGATTGTGAACAAACTCAGACGCCGGGTGATCACTCTGGCTGATGGTTCTATTATTAATGACGAGTCGGAAGGAAAATATATTTTATAAGGGCTATGCCACATATAAACTTATTCGTTCGGATATGTCTAAATAAATTTATCCATATCGCTCACTCATTTCGTTTAT
>CAYHHR010000016.1:9549-19099 GCA_964356495.1 uncultured Gammaproteobacteria bacterium
TTCGTTCGGATATGTCTAAATAAATTTATCCATATCGCTCACTCATTTCGTTTATGAGATCATTTTATCGCATTGCTAAATTCGCTTTTCAGGATATTGTCCGCAACGTCGGGCTCTCTTTCATGACCGTCTTTATTTTAGTGTTGATGCTGTTGTCAGTGAATACGCTTTGGTCGCTTGACATCGTGACCAAGAAAGCCGTGCAGATGGTTCGTGATCAAGTTACGATAAGTTTTTATCTCACTTCGGATGTCGCTGATCAGAATGTTAAGGAGTTAAAGAGTTATATCTCAACCTTTCCGGAGGTTCTCGAGCTGAAATATTCTTCGCGGGAAGACGTCTTGAAAACTTTCAAAAAAAATCACGCCTATAGTCCGGAAATTTTGCAGGCGCTGGATGAGCTCGGAGGAAACCCGTTTGGCCCCACCATCACGGTGCGAACCAAAGAGCCTGGCGATTATAAAAAAATTATCGACGCTCTGAGCGTTCCGGAGTACGAGCCGCTGATTGAGAGCAAGAGTTTCGACGGTAATGAGCATGCTTTGGATCAAATCCAGCTTATCACCAGTCGGATTGAGCGCATTGGCTTCGGGTTGTCGATATTGTTCGCTGTCATCGCCTTTCTGATTATATTTAACACGATCCGGGTATCAATTCAGAGTCAGCGCGTTGAAATCAGCATCAAGCGTCTCGTTGGGGCAAATAATTGGTTCATTCGCGGACCATATTGGCTCGAGGCGGGGATTTTTACCGTCGTCAGCATCGCGATAACCATTTTCACGGTTTTTGTTTCTCTCAGTTGGCTTGACCCTTATATCGGGATCATTTTTGGCTACCAGTTTTCCTTGACAGAATACTATGTCTCGCATATGCTGTACCTGTTTGGAATTCAGGGATTAGCTGTTCTCAGTCTGACAATCGTTTCAAGCAATCTCGCCATGAGCCGACAGCTAAAGGTTTAGCTTTTGAACAAAACTCCGAGATCTCAGCCTCTTCGGCTGATGCGCCGATGAGGCGCAGTCTATTACTATGTTCTATACATATTGTTTAGAAAGTCAAAAAAACAAAAAATTGTATATTGGATATACTGAGAATCTAAAAAGGAGATTTCAGGAACACAATAATAAACAAGGAGGAGAGTTTACAGAAAAAAATGGACCATGGAAATTGATATTCTATGAAGGTCATATAAATGAACACGACGCTCGAGAAATGGAAAAATTTTATAAATCTGGTTATGGTCGTGATGTTTTGAAAGACAAATTAAAAAATTATTTAAAAATTAACTCCGAGATCGTCTAACGGCAGGACTCCGCCCTTTGAAGGCGGCTATCCTGGTTCGAATCCAGGTCTCGGAACAAATAAAATGAACACCATCACAGTAAAATCCAACGGCAAGGAATATAGTCTACCGATTCGCGATGATGCCGATGTTGTGGGTTTGAATGATTAAAAGCCCTTATTTTAGCCAAATTTAATATATTTATGCTTGACAAATAGCATTGTAATATGTAAAATTATCTAACGTCATGGTATAATATAACATGAACATACAAAATTTATGCGTCTAAATAGATACATATACAATCTATCTAATTTAGCTAGAAAAATCGGGTATAATTTCAACGAAGCAAAGGATGAGCGAGTTGTCAAAATGAAAAAAGAGATTGATGAGGTCGGAAAGGTTGAATTTAAAATTGAACAATACCCGGACGGGTCGTGGTCGGCTGAATCCACAAATTTTGACGGAATTATAACCGGAGGAACAAATACTCAAAACATCTCTTCAGCAATTAAAGATGCTGTTTTTACTTACTTCGAAATTCCACCACATCTCTGCGTCGATACTTTATTGAGAGGAGATAATGAGCCTGTAACAGTAAAACAAAACGTCTATGCCTAGTAGGAGTTTTACTGACATTACACAATCTCAATGGATTAAGGCGTGCATAAAATTGGGGCTAGTTGTGGACACAAAACATGGCAAGGGAAGCCATGTTTTAGTTAAACATCCTAAAACGGAACACAAATACACAATCCAAAATAATCTTCATAAGTTTATAAACATGAAGATATTTAAAAAGATGTTAGAATGGGGTTTTGATGAGGAACATATTTGGGATTCGTTAAGTTAAATACTGAATATTAGTTCTAACATCGTCTACGACCCCTGAACAAATAAAATGAACACCATCACAGTAAAATCCAACGGCAAGGAATATAGTCTGCCGATTCGCGATGATGCCGACGCCAGTGTGGCGGCGGAAATTTTCAAGGAACGCGAATATCGTCTGGCGGAACCGATAATTACCTCCGCCTCAGCGCCAGTGCTAGACATCGGCGCGCATGCCGGATTTTTTTCGTTATACGCGCGGTCGTTAAATCCGTCGGTCAAAATTGTGGCTGTCGAACCTGAGCCTAACAATTTTGAACTATTGAAAAAAACGCTTGCAGAAAATGATGTTAAAAATGTCGAGGTAGTAAAGGCCGCCCTATCATCAAAAACCGGCAACAGAAAATTGATAATCTCAGTTGATTCTCATAACCACCGGCTGTTGGCTCCGGGCGAAAGCGATACTTCCAAGGAGTCCATATCTGTGTATACATATTCGTTGTCCGATTTAATGAAAAAGTGTATAATTACCAATGTAAGTTTGCTGAAGCTGGATATCGAAGAAGGGGAGTATGAGGCGTTCGAATCAATAACACCCGCTGATTTACAAAAAATTGACGCGATAATAATGGAGTATCACCTTCGGGGCGGTCGAAAATTAGAAAAAATTGAGACTAAATTGCGAGAAAGTAAGTTTGGAGTTCAGGTTTTTCCATCGCGATTCGACAAAACTATGGGTTTCTTATTTGCAAAAAGTAAACGATAAATTTTCTCATTTCGAATATGGAAAATAAAGCTTGGATCGTAACAGTGGACATGGGTTACGGTCATCAGAGAGCGGCTTATCCGCTCCGCGAATTGTCGCCGACCGGTAAAGTGCTGATCGCCAACAATTACGCCGGGATTCCGAGGAATGACTTCAGGACCTGGAACAACGGCCGTAAAACATACGAATTTTTTTCTCGAACGAGCGGCTGGCCGTTGGTCGGTAATTTTGTGTTTAAGATGTTCGACAAAGTGCAGAGAGTCAAGCCATTTTATCCACGCCGTGATCTTTCCGATCCGAGTGTCCAGCTCAAACAGGTTTATTCGTTAATTCACCGCGGATTTGGAAGGGATCTGATCGAACAAATCAATCAGAAAGATATTCCGCTCATCACAACCTTTTTTACAACGGCGTTCATGGCTGAGGAACATAAATTCCGCAATGATATCTACACGGTTGTGTGCGACAGCGACGTCAATCGAGCCTGGGTGGCGATAAATCCGGCGAAGAGCCGTATCAAATACCTCGCGCCATGTCGAAGAGTGGTTGAACGATTGCAAGAATATGGCGTCAAGGAAAAAAATATTTTTCTGACCGGGTTTCCGTTGCCGGAAGAAAATATTGGATCCGGGTTTAAGACATTAAAACAAGATCTCGCGCAACGAATCGAAAATTTAGATCCTTCCCGTCGTTATCGAAGCAAGTTTGGGGATACTGTGAAAAAGTTTCTTGGCGATACCGGCCCTGTCCAAAAACGTCCGCTCACACTAACGTTCGCAGTCGGCGGCGCGGGCGCGCAAAGATCGATCGCGCGATCGCTTTTGCTCGGATTGAAGGATAAATTGGTTAAGGAGGAAATTAATCTGAATTTGGTAGCCGGCAGCCGTAACGATGTATTCTCCTATTTCAAGCAATCAATAATCGACGCGCGTTTAGTAAAATGTTTTGGAAGAAATTTAAACATAATTTTTTCTCCCCACAAGGACGATTACTTCAAAGAATTTAATGAGTTGCTTCGGCATACTGATATTCTCTGGACAAAGCCAAGTGAGATGGTTTTTTATTCGGCGCTCGGGCTTCCAATCATCATCGCGCCGCCTCTCGGGTCGCAGGAGGAATTTAATCGCACCTGGTTGAAGACAATCGGCGCGGGGATAACGCAGAACGACCCGCGATTTACCAGTGAATGGATTTTCGATTGGGTAGACTCCGGATGGCTGGCGGAGGCGGCGATGGCTGGATTTCTTGATGGGCGTCAGTTTGGAGTTCGAAATATCAAAGACGTCGTCTTCAATGGCATTGCGGCTCCGGACAAAGATGATAATCTGCTTCAACCATTCTAAAATTTATCCAATTGTACTCATAGAATTTGAATGATTTTTTTATATGCAAATTCCATACCGCAAGCCGGGAAAATTCAGTCAGATGAAACAGGACTATCATTTAACTGAGGGTAAATTTAAGGAACTGGAAAATAAGCTTGAGAGGCTAAAAAAATCACGTCCTGAAGCGGCGGCCGAAGTTAGCCGGCTGGCCGAGCTTGGGGATTTTTCAGAGAACGTTGAGTACCAACTAGCCAAAGGAAAATTACGAGGAATAAATAGCGGAATCTTAACGCTTGAGCACCAAATAAACCAGGCAGAAATAATCACGCCGCAAAATCAACTCGACCGAGTCGAGCTCGGCCATACGGTTACAGTGAAAGTTGGGGGTAAAACAAAAAAATACTTGATTCTCGGCTCTTCAGAGACCCGTCCCGGTAAAGGTGTCATCTCTCATAATTCACCGCTCGGCGCGGCTTTGATCGGGCGTGAAGTAGGGGAGAGTGTAAAGATAAAGCTGACGGATAAAGAAGTCGAGTACGAAATTATTAAGATTGAGTAGCGATCTTCGCGCCAGCCATGTGTCCGGTTGCCCAGGATGCCTGAAGGTTGAAGCCGCCGGTAAAGCCATCAATATCCAAAATTTCGCCGGCAAAATATAATCCCGGACATATTTTTGATTCCATCGTGCTAGGATTAACTTCTGTTAATTTTACGCCGCCGGCTGTCACAAATTCCTCTCCGGCGCCGCGTCCGGTCGCATTCAGCGGCAACTTTTTCAACCATTCAACGCTTTTTTGTAAGTACTGTTTATTTGTTTCCGCATTTTTAAGCTCGGCAGGAAATTCAAGCGCATCACAAATCAAGCCTGCTAATTTCGCTGGAACAAAATTGTGAAGAGTATTTTTAAAAGATTTTTTAGGGTTCTCGGCAATTGATTTTTTAAGCCGTTCGGTCAGTTCGTCTTTTGAAATTTCCGGAACAAAATCAATAAAAAATTCCAACGGATGATTTTCACCGAACGGTTCATGCGCGGTCAAGGATGAAAGAGCAAAAACCGCCGGTCCGCTGATGCCGGTATGAGTAAATAAAAATGCGCCCGTCCGGCTATGTGTTTTAGTTCCTTTCGCGGTTATATTGGCATTTACGAATGACATGCCGGCAAGCTGCTTGGACCATTTTTCCAGGATATAAAATGAATGGAGGCTGGCCGCAAGCGGCGCTATCGAATGTCCGAGCGATTCCGCCATCGCGTAACCGTCACCCGTTGAGCCGGTGCGGCGAAACGCCTGGCCACCGACAGCCAATATAAGCACGTCAACCCTTATTTCTGGTTGTTTGCTGAAATTAATAATAAAAGCGTCGTTTTCCTTTTTGATTTCCGCAACAGCATGTCCCATCAGCAATTTAGTTTTATTTTCCGAGAAAATTTTCTCAAAAACTCCAACCACATCTCGGCCGTTGTCTGAAACCGGAAAAACCCTTAAATCTTTTTCACACTTTAGCTGGACGTCATGGTTCTCGAACCAGGCGCGAACTTCGGCTGGCGAAAATGCATGCATCGCGGACATCAGAAATTTTTCTCCGCGTGGATAATTTTGAAGCACAGTTTTAATATCTTCAATACCGGTCGTCACATTACAACGGCCACCGCCGGAAATTATCACTTTTTTGCCCAGGGATTCATTCCTTTCTATCAAAAAAACCTCGATCTTTGGGTCAAGTTCGTTGATTGTCGCCGCCGCCATCATCCCTGCGGCGCCTCCGCCGATGATTGCTACTTTCATAATGCTATGGATGTTTTTTGAATGTTAACACTTATAATGAAATTAGGCAAAAATCTCATTGACAAAAGCTCGAAAAACTCGTAAACTCTTAATGTCAAAAACATTCGCGGGTAGCACTCCGCCAGCTGGCGGAGGTAGCGCAGATGAATTATAAACAATTATTCATTCCCGGGTAGCGCAGCGGTAGCGCAGTTGGCTGTTAACCAATTGGTCGTCGGTTCGAATCCGACCCCGGGAGCTCGATTTAGAAAACAGACTATTTTTAGTCTGTTTTTGTTTGACGGCGGAATAAAAGACGCCTATAATTAACGATGTCTTTTGACCGCTATTTTATTATATCTATGCCAACTTTAAACTGGATCGGCAAGGAAGCCGTAGTAAACCACGACAAGGAAGTGCCTTTCCGCCTGTTGCGTAAAGTAAAGTCCTCTTCTGTCGGCGACAACTCACAAAATCTTGTTATCCACGGCGATAACCTAGAGGCATTAAAAGCGTTAATGCCTTATTATATTGGGAAAATTAAGTGTATTTACATTGATCCGCCTTATAATACTGGAAATGAGAGTTGGGTATATAACGATAAGGTAAATTCGCCTAAAATTAAAAAGTGGCTCGGTAAGGTTGTTGGAAGAGAATCAGAAGATTTGTGTCGGCATGACAAATGGTTGTGCATGATGTATCCGAGGTTTAAATTGTTAAAAGATTTACTCAGCGACGACGGGTTGATTTTTGTTTCTATTGATGATAATGAGCATTGCAATCTTAAACAAATCATGGATGAAATTTTTGGATCAGCCAATTTTATTACTTCATTTATTTGGAATAAAAAATTGACTGGTGGACATGATTCAAAAATAGTAAATGTTGTTCATGAATATGTAGTTTGTTATACAAAAAATATTGATGGGGTGAGTTTAATAAACAAAATTAGTAGCGGAACAGAGTATCCACTTTTCGATGATAAAAGCGGACAAAATTTTAAATGGGATAGTTTATGGACAGTTTCTCATGGATATACAAAGAACTGCGATTATCCAATTGAAGCACCAGACGGAACAAAAGTTTTTCCTTGGATGTGCCATAAAGACAGAGAAAAAGTTAAAGGTAGAGCTCGTTGGTTTTGGAGTTTAGAAACTTATCAAAAACAAAAAGATTCTATTCTTGTAAAAAAGGACAAAAAAGATGAGTGGAAGGTTTACAAAAAAGTTTTTGGCGGTAGTTTGATTCCACCGAAATCAATCTTTGATAAAGAGACTGTTGGCGGAACATCTCATGGAAAGGAAGCTTTGGAAAAGATATTTGGCAAGGTTGGTGTTTTTGATAATCCAAAATCAGTAGAATTAGTAAAAGAAATAATCAAATATGCTACAAAAAATGATTCCATAATTATGGATTCTTTCGCTGGGTCAGGCACTACAGGCCATGCTGTTTTAGACCTAAACAATGAAGACGGAGGAAATAGAAAATTTATTTTGGTTGAAATGGAAGATAAAATAGTTAAAGACATTACAGCAGAGAGAATTAAGCGAGTTATAAATATAAATGGATATAATAACGGTTTTGAATATTGCGAATTAGATAAACCATTGTTTGACGAGCACGGACAAATTGAAGACACATGCGAATTTAATCAATTCGCTACTTATATATATTTTACCGAAACACAGACAAACATTGATAAGAACAAAATTGAAAAGAATTTTATCGGTGAACACAGCGACACCGAATTTTATCTTATTTACAAAGAAAAAGATAAAAATATTTTGACAAAATCTTTTTTGAGCAAACTTCGCAAGACCGAAAACGAAAAGATTGTTTATGCCGACAAGAATTATCTCGATGAGGATGTGCTTTTAGAATACAACATTACTTTCAAACAAATCCCTTACGAGGTTAAAGTTTATTAATTTATGATTAGCAAAAAAGAAAAAATCGCCATTAAAATTATTTATACGGAATACGAATTAAAAAAAGACCCATACAAATTGTATATGGAGACTTCTGACTTGTTAAAAAAATCAAAAGGCAAATTAACGTTACCAGATCTCCATGCAATAATTTTGCACGGTAAATCACAATATATTAATTTCCTTGATGCAATGGGAGATAAGGTGCATTTAAATCCAGCTGGTGTGGCATATTCTGAGGATTGGTTGGTAAGATTTTTTAGTCTTGTGGGTTTCGGGATCAACTTAGTTGCGTCACTCATCGCCGCAATTTTTGCTGTATTAGCTTATTTTAAATATGGAACTTAAAAAATACCAACAATCAGCGATTGAAACACTAAAAGAATACTTAAAAGAGCTACAAAAAGTTGGCACAAAGTATGCTTTCATGGGTATTACCAACAAGCCATACAATCCTGACTTTTTCACGGATATTCCTTTTGTCTGCGTAAAGATTCCAACAGGTGGTGGCAAAACAATGGTGGCTTGTCATGCAACCCAAGAGTTAATGAAAACCGCTTTGGCTAAAAAATTGGATAAAGGTATCGTGATGTGGTTAGTGCCGTCGGAAGCAATCAAAACCCAAACACTAAAGAAGTTTAAAGATAAGAACGACCCACATCGTCGAGCTTTAGATGAGGCTTTTCAAAACGGTGTGCGTATATTTTCCAACGAGGAAGCTTTGCGTATTCGCAGAGAAGATGTTGACGACAATCTTTGTATCATCATTTCCAGTTTGGAAGCTTTTAGAAAAGACAAAAAGATTCAAACAAAATATAAAGTTTACCAAGAGAACGGCTCGCTCTTGAGTCATTTTGAAAATTTACACAATGACGATAATTTAGAAAAAGACGAGGAAGGCACGGTAATAAATTCTTTGGCCAATGTCGTAAAGATGAGTAACCCTTTGATTGTTATCGACGAGGGACATAAAACCCAAACCCGACTTTCCATTGATTTTATCAAGGACTTAAACCCTTGTTTTATAATTGAATACACCGCCACTCCGCGAGGCGGCAGTAATATTTTGGTGGATATTTCCGCCTCGCAATTAAAAATAGAACACATGGTCAAGATCCCAATTGTTTTGGAAAGCGCTACTCAATGGCAAAATGCGGTCGCGAGAGGAATTGAAAAAAGAAATGAACTGGAAAAAGAAACAAAGAAAATAAAAAGTGAATATATTCGTCCGATTGTGCTTTTACAGGCGCAGCCTCAAAGTAAGGTGAACGATACTGTTACAGTAGAACAATTGAAAGCGCATCTATTGCGTGCTAAAATTTCAGAAGAAGAAATTGCCATAAAAACTTCCGACAGGAATGATCTTGAGGGTGTCGATTTGTTTAGTAAAAAATGCAAGGTTCGCTATATTATTACTGTTAATGCCCTGGCGGAAGGATGGGATTGTTCCTTTGCCTATGTTTTGGTGTCAGTCGCCAATGTTGGGGCTAAAATCGCCGTAGAACAGATTATAGGGCGTATTATTCGTATGCCTTATGCCAAAAAGAAAGCTAATGAGAATTTGAACCGTTGCTACATTTTCGCTTCGGCTAAAAATTTTAACGAAGCGGCCACCCAAATTATCGGCGGTCTTGAAAGCAATGGTTATAGCCGAC
>CAYHHR010000017.1:0-18450 GCA_964356495.1 uncultured Gammaproteobacteria bacterium
TTATAAACTCCTGATTGCTTTTTTTTGCGAAAAATTCTAAAATCGACTTCGCTACCCTTTCACCAACGCCGTTAATTTTAAAAAGTTCTTCCTCATTCGCCGCCATTAATTTTTCAAGCGTCAAAAAATGCCAAGCTAAATCTTCAGCCGTTTCTTCGCCTACATGAGTAATGCCGAGCGCGTTGATAAATTTTGCGAAGGTAATATTTTTGGAATTCTGGATTGACGCCACCAAATTTCCGGCGGATTTTTCGGCAAAACGCTCCAAAGGTTCGAGATCTCCAACAGTCAGCGTAAATAAATCCGCGGCGTCTTTCACCAATCCTGCCTGCACTAAATTTTCGACGATCTTCTCGCCGAGATGATCAATATCAAAAGATTTCTTGGAAACAAAATGAATAATCCGGCTAAGTTCCTGCGCAAAACAATTCGGATTTAAGCAATAGATTGCGACCGATTCCAACCCACCCCTACCCCGCCCAAGCGGGGACTGCTCACGCTTGCCGACGTGACCACCGCAGAGCGGACACTGTTTCGGCAGACGGACAGACTTCTCCTCACCAGTACGCAATTTGTCGAGCACGCGCATAACTTTGGGGATGATGTCACCGGCTTTCTCCACCACCACGGTATCGCCGATCTTCACGCCAAGGCGCTGGATTTCATCAAAATTGTGCAATGTAGCGTGCGTCACCGTCGTGCCGGCCAACTTCACCGGCTCCATCAGAGCCACCGGTGTCAGAGCGCCGGTACGGCCGATTTGCCAATAAACATCCTTAATTTTGGTCGTCTCCTGCTCAGCCGGAAATTTAAAAGCGATCGCCCAGCGCGGCGCTTTGCCGGTGAAGCCGAGCAGGTCCTGATATTTTCTTTGGTTAACTTTAATGACGACGCCATCAATCCAAAACGGTTCGGAATTTTTCTTATGACCCCACTCCGCATAAAACTTAAAAATCTCGGCAAGAGTTTTGCAGACCCGCCAATTACCGTCAGTTTTAAAACCTAGCTCCCTCAGCCTCAGAAGTTCTTTTTCCTGAGTCTCCGGAACATTAGCGCTCGAGATATCATAGGTAGTCAAAGAAAGTTTTCGCGCCGCGACAATTTTCGGATCAAGCTGGCGAATGGTGCCGGCCGCGGCATTGCGCGGATTCGCGAACAGCGCCTCGCCGATTTTTTCTCTTTCTTTATTTATAGATACCAACATGTTCCGCGACAGCCACACCTCGCCCTCGACGATAATATCGATTGGCTCTCGAAGGGTCAGCGGAACGCTTTCGATGGTTCGAATATTTTGAGTGACATTCTCGCCAACTTTTCCATCACCGCGCGTGGCGGCAGTAATAAGCGCGCCTTTTTCATAAGTTAGGACCATGTGCAGGCCGTCGATCTTAAGTTCGCAAACATAACTCAGATCTTTCGGCCGCCCCCCAAGTTCCTTTTCTAAAATTTTCAAAATTCGCTCTTCCCAATCTTCGAGATCTTTTTCTTCAAAAGCGTCATTGAACGACCACTGCGTCACCTGATGCACTACTTTCTCAAACTTTTCGAGCGGCACTCCAGCCACACGCTGGGTCGGCGAATCCGGCGTCACGATTTCCGGATGCTGTGCCTCAATTTTTCGAAGTTCATCCATCAGACCATCATACATCGCGTCCGTTACCTCTGGGTCATTCAAAACGTGATAGCGATAGCGGAGATCGTCGATTTGTGAGCGAAGGCGTTTTACTTTGTTTTGGAGATCTTTGGGGATCATATGTTAAGCCACCAATTTCTCTTCCTCCTATTAGGGGGAAGGCGAGGATGGGGGTATTCGAACACACTTCGAACGCCGTCCAAATACCCCTCTCCTGCCCCTCCCCTAAAAGGGGAGGGAGTAAATAAATGAAAAATTTGAAAAAAAGCCTTAAATAAGCGACAAAAATAAAATTATCCACAACCAAAGTATAGCAAGATCTTGACAAAGGGACAAGGATTTGCTAGAGTAACGCTACTCAAATTATGTTATTTTTGCGGAGAAACAAAGGGAGACACCGAGAGAGTGTCCGCCGCATCCGTTGGGCAGCTACCTGATGGATCCCTGTACCTTAAGCGGAGTGAAACAAAGGGATACCCTTTACAGGGTACACCGCATCTGTTCGGCCTAGCAACCGACGGACTCCCCTTTTTTGGAGGTGGGTGGTCTCAGTACGACCATCCACCTCCCACCCCAATTTCTATATCGTCCCCAATCGGGGATTTTTTTGTTTTTCGATAACCAATTTCTCTTCCCCCTATTAGGGGGAAGGCGAGGATGGGGGTATCTCCACGAACTCTGAACGTCCGCGAATACCCCTCTCCTGCCCCTCCCCTAAAAGGGGAGGGAAATTAATGAGAGATACCACTTCACAATCTCACTCCCCCAAAGTAGAGTCACTAGAGTCCCAATAGAAAGAAAAGTTCCAAGCGGAATTCGCGAACCCATCGATTTCTTCCCAAACAAGATAAGTCCGACCGAAACAATCGCTCCGATAACATAACTTACAAATAGCCCCACTAAAATACTCGGCCAACCAAGCAACACCCCCATCATGAGCCCAAGGTGCATATCCCCGCCTCCTATCCACTTTCCTTTTGAAACTAAATATTGGAGCAAGAAAAATCCCCCGCCTGCTAACGCCCCGAGCAGAAGCGAAGTAAAATTAAATCCAAAATATTTTAGGTTCATAATTGCGGCGATGGCCGCCCCGAGCCAAGTCACTCCGAGGACGATCTCGCCATATTTCGCGTCGTAAACAAAAATCACGACCAGGAGGGCGGCAAAAAACAAATCGCGAAACATACGCACCGGCGCAACCCCAGCATTAACGTCGATCATCGCCAAAAAAAGAAACAATGACGCCGTCGCAAACTCCACAAAAAAATACGACGATGGAATCTTTATTTTGCAAGTCCGACATTTGCCTCGCAGGGCCAAAAAACTAACCAGCGGAATATTTTCAAACCAAGCCAAATATCGGCTGCAATTCACGCACATGCTTCTCCCGAGAAAAACATATTTCCCCTCATGTATCCTCCACATCCAGGAATTCAAATAACTGCCCAGGACAAGGCCCAGAGCAAAAATAAACGAATACACGAGCCATGATTCAATTGCGAACATAGATATCTACTTTACATCTTATTATAACATCCAAACAACAAAAACCAAAACCCCCCACCAATTTTGGTGAGGGGCAACTTTTCAAAAAGTTTTTTACGATCAGACTATGGTCCGACTCCGGCGCTGATACCGGATTGGTTCAAGTGAACCGCTCCTGGTCCGAGAGTGTTAACCGTGCCTTCCAAAGAGGCATTGATATAGTAGGTGTTTGAAGCCGCTGTATATGTATAGACGTTAGGACTTGCATTCGTTGGATCAAGTGGAACGGTGCCCATGTAGGCGCTCGCGCACCCCGTGGCTCCCCATCCGCCGCTGCCCAAACATGCGTAGCTGCCGCTTCCTAAAGATACAGCCGTACCCGTTGGATACGCGTTTTTGTCTGTATAATACAACTCAAGGGCTGTCTGCACCTGCTTGAGGTCTGACATGCGCTTGGCGTCTCTAGCCTTCGTACGGGCGTTGCCAAGAGCAACTACCGCGAGAGTGGACAAAAGACCGATAATCGCAATCACGACCAAGAGTTCAATCAACGTAAAACCTTGTTTTTTAATTTTCATATGTCACCCCCTTTCAAAGTATAAATCATAATATTTTTACTATTTATTACCAATGTTTATCCTTGCTTCAGATGTGGAGGATTTTCCTAACTTTCTCAACAATTTCCGATGGCTTGAAATGCGCCTTAATCAGATAATCAACCGCGCCGGCGGCGAGCGCTTTATCGACATCGTCTTTCTGACCCAAATTTGTGAGCATAATAACCGGTATATCTTTTAACTCTTCGTCTGCCTTGAGGAGCGCCAAGACCGAAAAACCATCCCGCTTCGGCAACAAAATATCCAGAAGAATAATGTCCGGCTTTTTTTTCTTGGCCTCAGGCAGAACTTTGTCGCCATTGTCTACGGCACTAATTTTAAACCCCTCCATTTCAAATTTCTTCTGATAAATACTGGCAAGAAACACATCGTCCTCTACCAATAAAACGTGAACTGATTTTGGGTCCATATTCGAAATGAGTGAGAGAAATGAAAATTTATTTGAATTTCCGAACGAATGAGAATATATGCGGCAACGCCCCTATAAAAAATATTAAATAAACTTTTGGAAATTATAACACATTTCTGAGAGCAAGGCCAATAGCAACAGAAAGGCGCGGCGCGATCGAGTGCAGTACCGGTTTCAAACCTTCCTGGTAAACAACTCTACCCCACGGATCGCCAACATAACATTTCAACTTGAACTTTTCGCCAATCCTCTCGGCGAGGTAAGGAAAAAATGCCGAACCGCCGGTGAGAACAATCTTCTCCGGACGCCTGCCTTGATTGCTGCTCTGCCGCATGTAAAGCTCCAGGCTGTACTCGATTTCTTTAATTATCGGATCGATAATCGGATCAAACAGAGACAGGAAAGCATCGCGCGAGATCAAAGAATTTTGCTTCTGCTCAAGAATGTGAGTGAAGAGATCCCGCTTCATCTGCTCGACTAAGGATATCTCCACGCCAAGAACCTGAGCGATAATTTGGTTGATGCGACCGCCGCCCAGCTCGATACTATGATGCGTGATCGGAAGCGCCTGCTCAACAATAAAAAAGTTGGTGCGATCGGCGCCGATATCGATCAGCATGGAGGGTGAAGAATCACGGCCGAGGAGGGCGCGGGTGAGAGCGATAGATTCCGGCTCGAGCGAATCAAGCTGAAGCCCGGCCATCTTAAAAACTTTAGTATAAAAAACTACCAAGGCGCGCGGCGCGGCGTTTACGAGTACGCGCTGTTCTTGATCAGTACCATCCCCTTTCTTCGGCATGACCTCATACTCTATAGCCATTTCCTCGAGCGGATATGGCAATAATTTTTTAATCTCCGCGTTCAAAATCCGGCCGAATTCGTCCTTCTTGACAATCGGCAACGTGACCATCGCGTGGAAAACCGAGGAAACCGGCAAACTCACCACCGCCACCTTGCTGACCGTCTTGGCTTCACGGCAGACCGCGCTAATAAGGGAGCTAAAATTCTGGACCTGCGCTTCGTCTATCTGGAATATTGGCTGTTGCTTGGTAATTTTCTCTCCGGAAAGCGATCGGCTGCCCGGCAAAATTTCTTCCGGAGCGACTTCCTTTTTCTGAAGTAATTGATGAATATTGTGCGCTTCGCGCGTTAAGCCGTACGTAAAAAGAACGGGACGGTTTTTTTCCTTCCTGAGTTCGACGATCTTGATTCCGCCCGCGCCGATGTCAATTCCTAGATACGCGTCTGGCTTTTTGAAAAACATAATAGTAGTATAGCAAAAAATGGTTAAGCATACTATAGAGGTGTTGATAACTATTGATTTTTAAGATATAATGACCAAAGAAAATCCAAGCCTCAATGACCAATGACCAATTTTGAAAATTGTTATTTGGGATTTGATTGGTCATTGGGACTTGGTCATTGGGATTTAAAATTATGCCTATAAAATTATACAATTCATTAACTAAAAAAATTGAAGACCTCAAACCGCTCAAAAAAGTGGTCGGTCTCTATACCTGCGGCCCGACTGTTTATAACTTTGCCCACATCGGCAACCTCCGAACCTTTGTGTTCGAAGATATTTTGAAACGTACTCTCATATATAATGGCCTCAGGGTCAAACACATCATGAACATCACCGACGTCGGCCACCTGACCAGCGACGCCGATACCGGCGAGGACAAGATAGAAAAAGGCGCGGCGCGCGAAGGAAAAAGCGCCTGGGAAGTCGCGAAATTTTACGAAAAAAAATTTAAGGAAGATTTGGAAGCCCTAAATATTTTAAAAGCGACGAAATATCCGAAAGCCACCGATCATATCAAGGAAGAAATTGCTTTAATAAAACAACTCGAACAAAAAGGCTTCACCTACCAAACCAAAGACGGAATTTATTTCGACACCTCGAAGCTGCCGGATTACGGCAAACTGGCCAATCTGAAAAATCAGTCGCTTGAGGCGGGCACGCGCGTTGAAATGGGAGACAAAAAACATCCGACCGATTTTGCCTTGTGGAAGTTTTCGCCGTTGGCTCCTCCCCCTGCCCGAGGGGAAGTTAGAGGGGGTGGGAGAAGACAGATGGAATGGAAAAGTCCCTGGGGCGTCGGATTCCCGGGCTGGCATATTGAATGTTCAGCGATGTCTGTGAAATATCTTGGCCAGCCGTTTGATATTCACGTCGGCGGCATCGACCACGTTCCGGTTCACCACACCAACGAAATCGCGCAGAGCGAGGCCGCGACTGGCAAACCGCTCGCGAATGTTTGGATGCATGGGGAGTTTCTGCTGATCGGCGCTGACAAGATGGCTAAGTCCGGCGAAAATTTTATTACTTTATCAACTTTAAAAGAACACAGCATCTCTCCCCTCGCCTATCGATATTTTCTGCTCCAAGCGCATTACCGAAAACAGCTGACGTTCACGTGGGAAGCGCTTCAGGCGGCGCAGAACGGCCTCAACCATCTTTATCAACTCGCCCGAGAATTGGCGGCGGAACCTCTCTCCGGCTCTCTCCTCTGTGGAGGAGAGAGAGATGTTGAACCCTCGCCTCCACAGAGGAGAGGGCAGGGAGAGGTCTCGCTCACTCAACAATTTCTCTCTCTCATTAATACCGACCTCGACACCCCCGCCGTCCTCGCCTTGATTTGGGATTCCTTAAATAAAAAAACCATCTCCCAAAAACTACTTCTCAAATTCGACGAAGTACTCGGCCTCGAAATCAAAAAAAACCTAAAAATAAAATCATCAAAAATTCCGGACGGGATTAAAAAACTGGTTGCGGATCGCGATGCCGCCCGCAAAAATAAAAACTGGACGGAGAGCGACCGCTTTCGCGCCGAACTTGAAAAACAAGGTTATTCCGTTGAAGATTCAAAAACTGGAACGAAGGTAAGCAAAAAAACCACCTAAAAATGCAAACCCCGTCTCGCTTGCGCTTGACGGGGGTACTTCTGTTGGTCGGCTCCAGTTTGCTAGTCGCCGGACGCTCTCTCCATCTTGAGACTTTCGTAGAGATCGTCGTCATCGATGAGATCCTCAACCACTTCTATCGAGAGGCCGGTTGCCTTGGCAAGCTCTTCCGCGCTACTGTCGGGAGCGCTTTTCAGCACCAGCTTGATTATGGCCCTGGCCGACTGATTCTTTTCCGCGCGGGCTTCCTCGTCGGCCCAGTACTCAATCATGAGATCCTCGAAGACATCTCCCGCTTTGGCCTCTGAGAGGCCGGTTGCCCTTGCGATCTCGTCGATGCTGCTGTCGGGAGCGCTTTTCAGTATCTGCTTGATCTTGGTCCTGGCGGACTCCTTCTGGACAAACCGCATGGTGAGCCAGATAGCGAGGGCGAGACCCAAGATAATGGCAAGATCCACGAAAAGCCAACCGGGAATGTAGCAATACAGCTCGTAAAGCCAGTTCAAAACGACGTCCATGGTACGTACCTGCCTTTTGTTGGGGGGGGGGAAAGAACATCGTAAAAAACCAACGTGTTATTATACCACAAAACCGCCTGTTTGTCAAGCCCCTTCGCTCCAAATCGAGCCAAATAAGCCAAAAAAACCGTGGGGAGAGCCCACGGTATTTTAATTTTAGACCTCTCCAAGCATAACTACAACCACTTTCTCTTTTTGAAGACTGCGAGCGTGGCAATCGCAACCAGGAAAACAATTCCAAAAATAATCCAAAATCCGACCGGATTTTCAACAAACGGCGTACTCGGAGCGCGAATCGCAAACATGCTCGCCATCAGCGTCAGCGGCAAAGTAACCACCGAAATTATCGTGAAAAATTTCATCACCTCGTTCGAGCGATAGCTAAGCACTGACTCGTTGGTTTCGTGTAGGGCATAAATACTTTCTTTCTGGCTCTCGAGCGTATGCCAAATTTCAGTTTCCGCTTCACGCAAGGCATTAAAATTAGCCTGGTATGAACCCAGCATCAGATCCTTGTCGCCGTTCGTGAGCAGGCGTTCGAGGACTGAGCGATGCCCTTGCATAGTGCGGCGAAAGGTCACGATATTTGTCTTGAGGCGAAGAATTTCTCCGGCCATCGCCCGATCGGAAGTTTCGGTAAATAATTTCTGATCGACGGCGTTGATGTCTTCATTGATATGGAGAAGACTCGGCATCACCGAATCTAGCAGCCTCGAAAGTAATTCGAAAAGCGGCTGGGCCATCGTGCCGGAAAAAAACTGCGCGCGAACTTCAGGCTTTGCCGAACATTCCTCGAAAAATTGTCTCATCGTCGGCAACTGTCCGTCATGCACTGTTACTAAATAGTTAGGATTTAGAAAAATATCAATTTCCGTAAACCGCACCCGCCGGCTACCGCGATCAAAAAGCGGAAAATGCAAAACTAAAAAATAATAACCGGCGCGTTTCACCATCTTGGGGCGCTGAAACGGCGGCAGACATTCATTTAGGTCAGCCTTTTGGAAATTAAACCTGCTACCAAGTTCATCCAGTTCTTTCTCTCCCTGCTTAGTAACGTTGACCCAAAGAAGCCCTTTTTGCTCTATTTCATGAAAGTGCTTCATATGTGAATATTATACCATATTCAAAATAGATGTGCTATAATGGATGCGAGTGAGAATAATTAGACTGAACGCGATGAAAGAGCAAATTCCAATCCCAGCCGCTGAAATCCCCCGCCTTCCGGAAAGTAATTTTGAAGTACCTGAAAAGACCGCGGGCGAAAATGAACCGACTGAAAAGAAAATCATCGCCGAGGTGGTTTCACCGAGTAAACCTCTCCGCCGGCCGCCAATGAAAGCCATACCGCTAATGTCTGATCCTCTAACTCAAAAAATCGAAAAAATCCTCGAAGAAAATGTCGGCGACGCCTACAGCCGGCTCTCGCCGCTTGCTCAGCAAGAATTCAAATTAAAAGGCGAAGTTGTCTCCCAAAAAATCTCCGACCTGCTGAAATCGACTCACATCAAAGTAAAAAAAATTTTTCAATTAATTCTGGAGTGGCTGAGACTCTTACCGGGCATTAATCGTTTTTTCTTGGAACAGGAAGCGAAAATCAAAACCGATCGGATCATAGCGTTGCATAATAAACGATAATTTTCAATTTACAATTTTGCAATTTTCAATCAAATAACAATTACCAATTATTAATTTAAAAATTGGTAATTGAGATTTAAAAATTGATTAAAAATTAAAAATTAAAAATTTGTATACTGATTATGGCCGACTTCTCAACCCTACTTGATTTCATTGCCCCGTATCTGCGCGATCCGATGTTTTTCGCGATTGCCATCGGCGGGGCGGTCCTGCTTGCTCTGGTCGGCGGTTTGTCGGTCTTTCGGGCGATTTTCCACGCGCATAGCCGCGAGAGCAAGGCCTTTCACAAAATAATCCTGCTGATCCGCGTTCCGAAAGAAAAAAAGGGCGACGATCAAAGCCACAACACCGAAGATAATCTATCCCAGCTTCGCGAACAAATCGCGGTGGCGGAAGCGCTTTTTTCGGCGGTAGCCGGCCTTTCGCCTGAGCGCGGACTCCTCCCTTGGCTTCGCGGCAGAAGCGATAATTTCGCTTTTGAAATCGTAACAAAAAACAATACTATTTCGTTCTACGTAGCAATACCGATACGTCTTCGCTCCTTCATCGAACAGCAGATACACGCCCAGTATCCGCACGCTGAAATTTCAGAAGAACCCGACTACAATATTTTCAAACCCGACAGTCACATTGTCGGCGCGCACCTCTGGTTTAAATTTAAATCCGGCTTCCCTTTTCGCACCTACAAAAAAATCGAGAATGATCCGCTGGTCTCGATCCTAAACCCGCTCAGCAAAATTGGCGCGGAGGAAGGGGCGGTTATACAATATATTGTTCGTCCGGCCCTTACCAAGTGGCGCGGTGAAGCTCTACACCTGATACGCGAACTCAAAGAAGGGCAAAAATTTGAAGCTGTCGCGGGCGGAAGCGGGCTTGGCCGAACCTGGCAGAGCTGGAGCAAGGCTCTTTCAACCGGCAAAAAGTCAGCTGACGGCAAAAATAATCAGCCGGAAAAACATCAGCTTTCCCAAATGGATGAAGAAATGATAAAAAACATGGAAGATAAACTCAGCCACGGCGGACTTGAAATTACGATGCGCGTTGTCAGCTCGGCCGCCAACAAAGAAACCGCCCAGCTCAACCTCGAAAATACTCTCAACGCTTTCAGCCAGTACAACATCTACCGCTACGGCAACTCTTTCGGCGCGGCTGTCCCCAAAAAGGCCGATCTGCTTATCAGCGATTCAATTTTTCGGTCCTTCGACGAGAAACACCGCTTTGTGGTAAGCACCGAAGAAATGGCGAGCCTCTGGCACCTTCCCACTTCGATGACCGAGACCCCGCACATCAATTGGCTCGGCGCGCGCAAATCCCCTCCTCCCACCAATATGCCTACCGAAGGAATCACCCTCGGCCGAACGGTTTATCGCGGCGAAGAAACGGTCGTCCGAATGAAACGCGCCGATCGCCGCCGCCATCTCTACACGATCGGTAAATCAGGCGTCGGCAAATCGGTGCTCATCCAAAATATGGCAGTTCAGGACGTCAGAAACGGCGAAGGCGTGTGCGTAATCGATCCGCACGGTGATTTCGCCGAATATGTCCTCCAGCATATCCCCAAAGATCGCGTCGACGATGTCATTTATTTCAATCCGAGCGACGTCGAGCGACCGGTTGGGCTGAATATCCTCGAGGTAAAATTTGAAGAGCAAAAAGATTTTGTCTGCCAGGAAATGATTTCCATCTTCTATAAAATGGTGTCCGACCCCTCGATGATCGGCCCGATGTTCGAACACCAGATGCGCAACGTGATGCTGACCCTCATGTCCAACACGGAAAGTCCCGGCACGATCGCCGAGGTGCCGCGTATGTTTACCGATGACGCGTTTGTAAAAAAATATCTCGCCACCACCAAAGATCCGGTCGTGCGTTCATTTTGGGAAAAGGAGATGGCCAAGACCTCCGACTTCCATAAGTCGGAAATGCTCGGCTACCTGATTTCGAAAGTCGGGCGCTTCGTCGAGAACAGCATGGTCCGTAATATAATCGGCCAGACAAGGTCCGGATTTAATTTCCGTGAAATCATGGACAACAAAAAAATCCTAATTGTTAACTTATCAAAGGGTTTGGTCGGAGAAATAAACGCCAACCTCCTCGGCATGATCATCGTTTCGAAATTACAGATGGCCGCTCTCGAGAGAGCCTCGCTCCCCGAGGACAAACGCTATGACTTTTATCTCTATATTGATGAGTTCCAAAACTTTATCACCGACTCAATCGCGACAATTCTTTCCGAAGCCAGAAAATATCGCCTGAATTTAATTGTCGCTCACCAATACATGAAACAGCTCGAGGACAACAAAGGCAAAACTACCGTCCGCGACGCCGTCCTCGGCAATGCCGGCACGATCGTCTCGTTCCGCATCGGGCCGGAAGACGCCGAAGTGCTGCAAAAGGAATTCGCGCCGGTGTTTGGCGCCTATGACCTGATCAATGTCGAACAGTACACCGCCTACATCAAACTCCTTATTGACAATACGGCCGCGAGACCGTTTAATATGATGACTTACCCGCCGGAGCCCGGCAACAAGGAACTGTCCGCCGCCATCAAAGAACTATCCCGTCTCAAATACGGCCGGCCAAGAGAAGTGGTAGAAGCGGAAATTATGGAGCGATCACAGCTTAGCGCCGCCTCGAGCTCAGCGGCTGAAATCATTGAACCATCACGATAATATGCCCACACTGTACAGAAAATATCGACCGCAAAATTTTTCGGACGTTACCGGACAAGATACCATCGTCCAAACCATCCAAAATGAAATTTCCCTAAATCGCCTAGCGCACGCTTATTTATTTAGCGGTCCGCGCGGCGTCGGCAAGACGACCCTCGCGAGATTGCTCGCTAAAGCCGTCAGCTGTGAAAAAAGGAAAGAAGGAAAATCCGAACCCTGCAACGACTGCCCGGCCTGCGACCAAATAAACCGCGGCCGCCACATCGACATCATCGAAATCGACGCCGCCTCGCAAACCGGCGTTGATAATGTGCGTGAAAATATTATTGAAAATGCCGGCGTCATGCCGACAGTTTTAAAATACAAAATTTTTATTATCGACGAGGTCCACATGCTTTCGACTTCGGCTTTCAACGCCCTTCTAAAAACTCTTGAAGAACCACCCGCTCACGTAATTTTCATCCTCGCGACCACCGAACTGCATAAACTGCTAGCCACCGTCGTTTCCCGCTGTGAACGGTATACCTTCAAAAAAATCGCGTTCGACAAAATGCTGGAGCGCCTAAAAAAACTCTGCAAAGAGGAAAAAGTAAAAGTTGACAAGGAAGTACTGGAGAGGATCGCCAGAAAGAGCGAAGGAGGACTTCGAGACGCCGAAAGTTTGCTTGGTCAAATCTTATCACTGAATTTGAAAGAAATCACAATGGAAGACGCTCAGATTGTCTTACCCCTATCTTCGGCAGAGAGTATTATTGATTATCTAAAATCCGTCATCGATAATAATCCCGGCGCCGCCATCACGCTCATCAACGAACAGGCTGAAGAGGGGGTAAACCTGGACCAATTTGCTTATGATTTAATAGAAACTTTGCGCGCGATGCTGTTAATCCTGATGAACGCCGACAAAAATGCGGCTGATTCCGAATACAGCGCCGAGGCAATCAAGGAATTACGCTCGCTCGCAAATACTCTTCAAACCGGCAAACTGCTTGCCTTCATCGATCTCGCGCTAAAGCGCCGTGGTGAATTAAAATTCGCTCCCCTGCCTCAATTACCGCTTGAGATGTTGGCGGTGGAAGCGGCGGAGATGATTTCGAAAAACGCCCAAACACCTACAGTTGCCATTTCGAACCAATCCTCACCTAACCTCTCCTCTGTGGAGGAGAGGAAGCGTGAACCCTCGCCTCCACAGAGGAGAGGGCAGGGAGAGGTCCCGCCAACACCCAAAATCACCTCCGACGCCATCAAAACCACGCTGGATCAAATTCGCGGCCGCTGGTCTGAAGTGGTAGAAAAAGCCTCTGCCGATGTTCCTTCCCTCGGCTTCATTTTGAGTATGTGTTCGCTGATAGACATAAGCGGAGATCTCCTGACACTGTCGGTTCCTTTTGAACTTCATAAGGAAAAACTGGAATCCGCAAAAAACAAGATCGCCGTCGAACAATGCCTTGAAACGGCCTTTGCCGAAAAAATTAGGCTGTATTACACGGTCGTCCGGGAAAATAAATCGGAAGCAAACGATTTAGAAATGACAAAACTGGCGACGGATTTTGGCGGAGTGGTTATATAGATATGAAAAAATTTATTACCTTGGGATTATTTTTTTTAGTTTTGCCGATCTCGGCTCTAGCTGAAACTAATTCGTTGCCGGCAAAAATTAGTTTACCAGTGCCTTTTTATTGGGAAATTCCGGACGGTGTCTGGGTCCCGCCTTGGAGCGGGGCTTGCGAGGAAGCGAGCATCGCGGCGGTTGAGAGTTTTTATCTAAAGCGACCAAAGAAGATCATCAAAAAAGCCGACGCCAAGGCGGTTATGTCCCCACTTTTTAAAATCGAAGACCGAATCTTTGGATACAATTCCGATACCTCCGGCGCTGAAATCGTCAGACTCATCAATGATTACACCTCGTTTGACGCCACCCTGAAAGACAGTCCGACCCTTGAGGAAATAAAAAACGAACTGGCTGCCGGCCGTCCGGTAATTTCTCTGCATTATGGTTATGATCTGAATAATCCGCGCCATCGTTTTCGCCGCGGCGGTTCCTCCTATCACGTAATGGCAATCACTGGATACGATGATACGAAAGATGAATTTTTGGTGAACGATTCCGAGCTTCCCTACGGCATTGACTTTCGCTATAAATATGGTATTATTCTTTCCACTCTTCACGATTTCAACCATCAGACCAAAAAAGCCGATGGGCCTGCCAGAGTCGTGTTCACAGCACCGAAAATGATCGCAAAGGCGGCAGGTTCAAATCGCATTTACTTGATTCGCGACAACAAAAAATATTACATTTCCAGTCCGTTGGTATTTGGCAATCACCGCTGGAAATGGAGCCTGGTGAAACCAATAGCAAAGGATCAACTTGATCAAATGACTAGCGGTGAAAATATTAATAAATAAATTTAATTACATTTGAGAATTGGACATTGGGATTTGGGATTTAAACACAACACTCCGAGATCGTCTAATGGCAGGACATGAGACTCTGAATCTCATTATCTAGGTTCGAATCCTAGTCTCGGAACAAAATAATATGACTATCATCAACGGCAAAGCCATCGCCGCAAAAATTGAAGCTGACGTCAAAGCTCGCGTCGCGAAACTAAAAAAGAAAGGCAAGAAAGTTCGCCTTGACGTTATTTTGGTCGGCGAAAATCGCGCTTCCGAGACTTACGTACACCGCAAACAAGAAGCCGCCCTGCGCGTTGGCATTGATTTTCATCTGCACACCCTCCCAGTCGATATCACAAAAAACACCTTGATTAAAAAAATAAAATCAGCTCAAAAAGGCTCCTCCGGTTTATTGATCCAATTGCCGTTGCCGGAAGAATTATATACGCCGGAAATTTTAAATTCTATAGACCCCGACATAGACGTCGACTGTCTAACGCACGAAAACCTCGGCCGTTTGGTGACGCAAGATGGCTTTATCACACCACCAACCCCCGCCGCCGCGCTAGAAGTTCTCCGGGATTTAAAAGTAAATTTATCCGGTAAAAATATCACTATCATCGGCATGGGCGCTCTGGTCGGCAAACCGCTCGCTATCATGATGGTTAATGAAGGCGCGAGCGTAACGACCTGCAATAGCCGAACCGCCAACATCAAAGAAAAATGTCTCGGAGCCGACGTCATCATTACCGGCGTTGGAAAAAAGGACATTCTGCGCGGCGACATGGTGAAGCCAGGAGCGATTGTCATCGACACCGGATTTGTTTTTGAAAATGGAAAACTAATGGGCGACGTAAATTTCGATGAAGTAAAAAACGTTGCCGATTTTATTACACCTACTCCTGGCGGCGTCGGCCCTATCACCGTTGCGCGTCTACTTCTAAATACCGTCATCTGCGCGGAACGAAAATTATAGCCAATTTTAGCCTATACATTGACAAAAGCCTTATTTTAGGCTATCCTATTGTCGCCAAGGCAAACCGCTTTGGTAGCCCTTTAGACAACCAAGGTAGGCCTCGAAAGGAGGGACCAAATGATCGTATTGGCAGTTTTAGTTCTCGCTGTAATAGCCGCAATCATCATCCATGAACGGAACCAACATCCCCAACACACACCCACTCGGCTAATCAAGCTGACGGAGCTTCAGGAGACGTTTGAAGCAGAAAAAAACCGGCTACGGCTAGAAGTCCTGAAGATTGCAGGAGCGCAACAAAATCTGCCTCAGTACTGCCTCGATAGAATCAGACAGGAAGTTTGGGGGAACTCCTGTGAAAGCTACTACCGACTCAAAACAGACAAACCCGATGGCGGCGTCGAAACCAAGCGCGTCCCATCTACTCTTTGGGACATACTGAGGTGGTGCGTTCTTCGGAACGATGCGCCAACAATGGAAAAAGCTCGGGAACTCGAAACCAAAAACAACCTGAGTATGAGTGGTGGAGGCCTCCCCAAAAAGAAGATCTACCACGTTTACGACACCCGGCGCCGAGTCGACAAGCTGTTCGACACGATGTACCCCAACGCTCCGGCCGAACACAAGGATGCCTGGACCGAAAAGCTCGATCAGATGACGATGGCGAACTACCACGAACTGACCTCTGAGCTGTCGGAATACGGCGCAAAACTCATCAACCGCGTGCCGACCTGGCAGATAGACTAGGCCTTGCAACAACTAAAGGATAAAGCCCCCGCACCGCGGGGGCTTACTCAATACTATATGATCCAAGGATTTTGGAAAAAATTAAAAAAACCAATCTTCACCATCGCCCCGATGGCGAATGTTACCGACGCGGCTTTTCGAAAAATGCTAACCAAGTACGGAAAACCGGACGTAATGTGGACGGAATTTGTTTCTACCGACGGCCTGATGTCAGAGGGACGAAAAAATATTTTAATTGACTTGAAGTTCGATAAATCCGAACATCCAATCGTCGCGCAAATTTTCGGATCGAAACCGGAAAATTTTTATAAAACCGCCTTATTTTTACAAGAGCTCGGCTTCGACGGCATCGATATCAACATGGGTTGCCCGGATCGAAATGTCGAAAAACAAGGCGCGGGCGCGGCTCTAATGAAAAATCCAAACCTCGCGCGGGAAATAATTCGAGAGACAATTCGCGGCGCCGGCAAAGTACCCGTTTCAATCAAAACCCGGATCGGCTACAACAAAAATAATCTTCCCGAATGGCTCCCGGCCCTGCTCGAGGAAGAACCGGCCGCGATTACAATTCACGCCCGCGCTCGAAAAGAAATGTCGGATGTTCCGGCGCGTTGGGAACACATTGCCGAAGCGGTGCAAATCAGAAACGCACGCGATAAATCTAAAAATAAAACTCTGATTCTCGGTAATGGCGACGTCAGAAGCCTCGAAGACGGACTTAAAAAAATCGACGAAACCGGCGCCGACGGCGTGATGGTCGGCCGCGGTCTTTTCGGCAACCCGTGGTTTTTCTCCCACTCCCCCCGAGCCCCCTCTCGGGCAGAGGGGGACAATTGGCCAACTGTCGAAGATAAGCTCCGCGCTCTCGTCGAACACGCGAATCTTTTCGAGAAAATTCTCGCTGAACACAAAAGCTTCGATATTATGAAGAAGCATTTCAAAGCCTATGCCAATGGTTTCGATGGAGCGAAGGAACTGCGAATTAAATTAATGGAGACAAAAAACGCTTCCGAAGTTGAACGCATAATCAACAAATACCTTTCTTCCTAAATTAATTGACCCCTTTGTATACCACTTTTTCAGCTAAATTGCAACCCCTCCGGCTTATCATCGGCCGGCTTTTCGGATGTGATATTATCAGATAATTTTGGTTTAAGCGGGCTCTCCAATATCTCGATTGGGAGTCCCGACGGCGCTTCACCGCGCTTGTGGCCGGATTTATGCAGAAGTGGCGTCTTCACGAACGGCAATGGGAAGTGCCACAAAGTGGCCATCTCCTCGGTGTTCATGATATAACCGCCAATCTTTTTCCACTTCATTTTCCTGGCTTTAAAGACTTTGACAAAACTGGTTTTCAGCAAGTCGCTTTTTTTACGGTTTGAATCATAATGAGCCTGAGTCGATGCCGCCGGCACGATCGCGTTTCGATCCTGAATATGGAACTGATTCATCGCGCCGACAAGTCCACTGATGCACCGACCGGGATTGTAGACTTCCTTCCTCGCCGCATAAAGCACCCTGAGTTTATTTTTGAAACCAACCTTCGAAATTTTTTCCTCGATCGCTTCTACAGTCTTTTTCATCCCTGGCGTGACGGCTTCTCCTTTGCGTTCTTCTTTTTTGTCCTTCGTATCCTTGGGTTCAAAATTCCACTGAATTATATTACCCATCTCGACCGCGAAAAAATTTAAGAAACCGGTCAAAGCTCCCGCAATACCACCAAGCCCAGACCCCGAGCTTGCGGGTTCTCCTTTCAACAATCTTTTGGCTAGCTCAATCCCCTTTTCTTTCCAGGCACTACTAATCGGCTCGACTATAATCTGCAACCAAAAATTTTCACCGTGTCCGATTCTGGTAAAATTTTCGAGAATAGCGGCCATCGGGTCGCTAAACACCGCCTCCTTGCTGAGACTGTATTCGAATTCCTGATAGGTCCTTATCGGATAAGCATTGTCGTTCGCCAATTTAAATTCGATACCGGTCACATCATAATCATCATTTGGAAACTTATCAGGAATATTGACGATATAATCCTCAACTTCCGTTATCTCCGCTTCAGGATACTGAGCGTATACCGAAGCTTCAACCAAGTCGCGATATTCTGCCTCGGTGCGAATTAGAAACTGAATATAGCCTTCAATACTAATAATTTCGAGGCTGAATCTTTTCTGACTTTTGCCTTTCCAAAATTTATCTCCGACATCAAGATGCGCAAGCGAGCCGGTTAGATGCGCAAAAATCTGTTCTACCGCCTTTGGTGTTTGCACAAACATTTGCGGCACATCCACTGCAAGCAACACCCACTCCCAATTATGGACATACTTGGTCGAATTACGATATTCGGCCCACAGGTCTACTCCGGCTTTCAATATATAATATGAAATAAAAACCCAGCCGCCCAACGCAAAAATGACTGGCGCCTGCTCGGTATTCGGCAAATCAATAAACCACTGCCAG